>CALCEF010000313.1 GCA_937901365.1 uncultured euryarchaeote
GGGGTTGTTACCGCAGTACCGACAGGGCATGGTTGCAGGTTCTGAGCCCTCTGTACTTTGCCGATTTCAATGCAGGCTTCGCGCAATTCATCGCCAGCTGCTGCGTGCATCTTCGCATCCAAACCCTCACGTCCTGCGAGGCGATTACTGGCACACGTTACAGCGACTTGCGCCTCGTATCGAGTCAGGTCCCCTGCAATGACGCGCAGCAAGGAATGGCGGCATTGTCTAGCGATGATTGCATCGGCCATACATCGGCAGGGGGGGGCCGTCGGATTTATGCCCATCGCCAAAAATTAGCAAATTCACTTGTACGGCACCTATGGTGCCGCTTGTCATGATGCCGACACGGTGAAAAGTTCGCGGCAAGGGTGACAAATCGTGCGCTCCCGAATGGCAATCGCCCTCGTCATCCTGTTTTCACTGCAGAGTTGGGCCGCAGTGTCGCTTCCAGAGGAAGCGAGGACGCACGTGGACGCGTGGGAGGAGGCCCCATTTCGGGACGTGGCTGTGCTCGAACCGTTTTCTCACCAAACTTTGGCTGACTACAGCGACGTCGCTGTGATTATCAACAACCAAAGTGAGATCAGCCGAACGATTGGAACCGCCTTTGCATTGGCCCGCAACATACCGCCGGAACGCGTCTTATTGCTGACAAATGAAAGTACACCAACGGGTGAAACCATCAACTCCAATCAATTCACAACCTATTTCGCTGATCCAATTTCACAGATAATTTCTGATCGGAATCTAACCGAGTTGAATGTTCTAGTGACCACAAAGGGAGTGCCGCTCCGTGTCAATGGTGGTACCAATTCCCGTGCATCTTTTGATTCAGAGTTGGCTCTAATCGATGGACCCTATGCCTCATCCATCTTTGGCGATTGGTATTCGGAGTCAAGTTATGGATTCGCTGCAGGCAATGAAATGAAAGCATTCGAACGAAGTGAGCAAGGTTACTATCTTGTCACTCGATTAACTGGCTACGATGTAGAGACCGCACTGGGTTTAATCGCTAAGACGAACAACAGTTTTGGACAACATGGATTGAGCGTACTGGATTTGGCAACCAATAGAAATGGTTCTGGTTACAAGTGGTGGAATGATTTGCTGTATACCACAAATGAAACCTTGACCGAGATGGGTTTTCCCACGCAATTCAACCAAAATTCAACCTTTGTGACGGGAATTTCAAATGTGTCCATGTATGCTTCTTGGGGCAGCAATGATGGGGCATGGAGCGAGAACCAATTGTCAAATTCAGGATACGATACTTCAGATGGTAGTTGGTCCACAGGATCAAGATACTGGGATGGTGTTGGTCCTTCATTGTCCTCTGGTGAACAATGGTGGTGGACGCGACAAACCGAAACGAAAAGGAATGGAAATGCAGCCATGGAAGGGCGGCTTGAGGATGCGCCTTGCGGAGCAAACGATGCATCGACCACCAATGGTTTGCTCGCAGAATATTTCGACAACAATGGTGTCTCTTACAATGTCAGCACCATGGTAAATCTCTCAGGGAGGACACCCGATTTTGTCCGTCATGAGCCAAACATCGATTGGCCATCTACCCAACAGGCTTGGACGGGACTAGATAGCCGCTTCCTTGAATATTGGAGTGCGAGACATAGTGGCATCATTCACATTCCAACCGCTGGTAATTGGACCTTCTATCTGCGAAGCGATGATGGTTCCAAACTATGGATTGATGATGTGGAGATTGTTGACAATCAGGGACATCACGCTATGCAAGAGAGATCTGGGACGGTTTGGCTTGATGCTGGAGAACATCACCTCCGTACCGAGTTCTTTGAGCATGGAGGTTATGCAGGTCTTGAACTCAAATGGGAAGGCCCAGGAATTTCAAAACAAACGGTTCCAACAAACGTGTTGACTCGTGGAAGTAGTTTCCCTGTCAGAGAAGCTGATTTAATCCATCATTGGGATTTCAACGAAGTTAGTGGCGACGTTGCAAACGATTCTGTTGGATCAGCCCATCTGAATTTCACAGGAACCAATGGTTCTCAATGGCGCACTTGTGTGCTCGGAAATTGTGCTTTCTTCGATGGTGTAGATGATGAAGCCAGAGTTGATGTAGACGACATGGTATCTGATTTCACTGTCAGCCTATGGATTCAGGCGAATCATAGTGGGCAATCTCGACACTCATCTGCAATCGCCGTGAACGATGTGGCAGGGGATGACGATTCATTCCAGTTTCAGACGAGTGGGGGCAATCCTGGGAATTGGGAATTGTATCATAATAACTCATACAGTTTTGGAACCGTTGATCCCACTGTTTGGCAACATCTTGTGGCCACGTTCGCCAATGATACTGTGACTCTCTATTTGGACGGAGTTGAGGTCCTCAATCAGAGTGTCCCAAATGGAACTGTGAATAGTATTGAAATTTACAAATTCGGAGTCAATAGAGCTGGTAATACTCATTTCGCTGGAGTAATTGACGAGGTACAGATTTGGGGAACTGCTCTGAATCCACAGGAAGTAGCAGATGTTCACGATGAAATTGTTTGGATTTGTCCAACATTCAATACCACGAACAATTCTGTCGCTTATGTTGAACAGACCTTCGATATTGATGCTGAATTATCCGGGCATGCATGGGTTCTCGATGGCTACTCGATGAGAGAAGGTTGGGTCGAAGGAGATTGGTGGTTGGAGGTTGAAACGCATGATGCAAATGGAACTTCTCTTTCAATCAACATGTCGGATGAACGAGCATTTTCAGATGATTGGCAAAGCCGACAACTTCGGTTCCGCCCAGATGCACAAGCATCACAATTTACCGTTCGACAAGTTGTGGAATTCTCAGATGGAACATACAATGGATCTATTTTCTTTGATACTTTGAAACTCTATCCGATCAGGCCGAATTTCATTTGGTTGGATGGAAGTATTGCAGAAACTGCAGTGAGTACTGGTGGGCGAACATTTGTCCTGAACTCAAGTTATGGACAGAGTTTGATTTCGGATTTACTTGACGATGGTGTTTCAGGGGTGAAGGGATATGTGTACGAACCTTATCTGACTGCGGTTTCAAACCCTGAACAATTGCTTTCATGCTATGCTGATGGGTATACAATGTCAGAATGTTATGCGGCATCCAATGTCATGCTCTCTTGGATGGGTACGGTCGTGGGAGATCCCAAGATGGCTGCTTACGCAGACCGATTACACGATGTCAATGTCTCCGAAGTTCGGGCACACAATCGATTATCTGTTGGAGAAAATGGTACATTGGAAGTTCTCTTGGAAAATCTGGCACCAGGGATTGCAAATGGATTCCTCGAAATTCGTGATCGACAAAACAATCTCCTCCTCGCCAATCATTCAATGACAATACCTGGCGGAAATGAGGCGGGTAGTCGCCTTATCTTACCAGTAAACATCACACCTGTTCGAACAGGGTTTGTCGAATTCCTTGTTCGATGGATTCCGGCAGAGGCTCACCCAGAGAGAATTGTTGAAAACAATCTTGCATTGCTAAATATCGAAATCAATGCGCCCCCAGTTATTGATGAATTGACTTGCTCTACAACGACCGCAACCCGAGGAGGAGTCGTCATCTGTCGAGTTGAGGTAAGCGATGACTTTGGTATGGGAGGGGCCACCCTCTCGTGGCGCTACAACAGTTCCAGTGACTCTAGCTATACACCAATCACAGCATCATCACAGGGCGGAGGTTCGATTTGGACCGCTGCGATTTCTTTACCGATTGATGCCCCCTTTGACGATGTAGATTTGCACTGGGAGGTGTATGATCTCCAGAACCTAAGCGTCGACACATATTGGAATGCTGCATTCAATATTACAGATGCGAGTGCAACTTGGTACGGCGTTCATGTTGAAGGTGCTGACCTAGCGCCATGGTTGGGTATCGACCCCCCTGTTCATGGTAATTCAGGGTGGGTTCGTGGTCGAGAACACGCCATGACTGCTTGTGTAATCGATATTGATCACAATAACGCCACTGAGATACCGACGATTCTGGTAAATGGTCTACAATTGACCACCCCTTCCCAATCCAGTTCAAGTGGAAGCCAAACATGCTACCAGAGCTCTTGGACCCCAAATGTAGGGGGAACACTAGAACCGGTTTCAATTACGCTTCAAGTGGATGGGATTGAATTGTCAAATCGTAGTTTGACACCCATCGATTTAGCACCGAATGCAGAATTGACGATTGACGCACAATCCTATTTGGACGGGGCTCAAGATCGTATTCAGATTGACATCGTTGACGAAGATGACCCGGATGCCACCTATTCGATTGAGACAAGTATCGTTTGGCCAGGAGCGGGATTCCAAATGCTGGATGGAAATATCGTCACCGCTCCACCTGATCTTGAATCGGGTGAAGCAACTATTTCGACTCGAATCACGAGTGGGGTTTGGACCGATTTGCAATGGACTTGGACCCAGCCTGTCTTCCTGACTCCACCCCAAATTTCTACCCCCACATTGTGTGTGAATGATACTCTGGCCAATACAATCAATCGGGGTGTAGATGGTACAGACATTTGGGTAGGGGTTACAGATGGGCGACCCATACAATACGCAGGTATTCGATTGGGCCCTTCCGGACCAACATCTGATTCTTTCAGTTCAATCTTCTTTGAATTGGGAGTACCTTCGGCATCCTGTGCACCTGGAACAGGACAAGACACCCATTATTATCGGATGAGACTCGATTCTGCTGCCCTATTGACGTGGCCACTTGGTACTGTGGAGTTGGAAGTGAACCTCAGAGATATCGATGGAATCAGTGGGCTCTCTCAAGCATTATTCTTTGAATTACAAGGTTCTTCACCAGTCTTGGACTTCTCCGCTATGCCTAGTGAATTTACATCGGGGAATCAGACTCAACTAATCGTCTCAATTTCTGACCCTGATGGAATTCAAGATATGGAGTGCTCTGTTCTACTGAAAGATAGTGATGAAATCACATTATTTTCTCAAATTTATCATCCAGAAGATGCAATATGGATTCAGGATTGGACACCCCCGGGATCTTCAGAAGCAAACCACACACTGTATTTTGCTTGCATAGATGAGACCTCGCTTTCTGTATCTGGAACCATATCTATTCACGCGCGCGAGGCTGCATCAACAACAGTGGTTGCAGAAAACTCAACCAAACAAGGTGAAGAGGATGGGGCATCAACCATGATTCTCTTGGGAATTTCCTCAATTCTTGTACTAATCATTGCGATTACAGTGCTTCTTATTGGACGGCGAGAAGAGATTCCAATTGAGGAGGAAGAGATTCTTCCAGATGATGTTTGGGCGAAGAAGGACGAGGATTCTACGGATGATGTTCTAACTGAAATGGCAGGTTTACAGGTGGATGAACCTCAACAATGGAGTGATTCTGATCTACTCGAAGCTGGTTGGACTCAACAACAAATCGATACTTACCGAGAGCAACAAAATGGTGAAGAGGAATAATCGATTATTTATTGATTAGTGGATGTTGAAAAATTTAGCCCAAAATGTGGACGGGCAAAGTGATCCAAACCAATTAGAGGAGAGGGAGTGGCATCCACCCTCACGCGCGTGTGAATGTAAGAAACACTGATTCCAGACTCTAGAACGCATTTTGAGAGTTATTCCAATTTTCATTTCTACAAGCCAAAGTAAACAATCCATTTCGAGTCAATTCCTAATGGTGGTTTGAGAAAGAGTCCTAGTGTATTTTTGCAAACCGTGACACTGCAAAGCACTGTAGGATTCACAACAAGAATTTGCAATATCGAATCAATAATTTGGCATTTTCGTGCCCCTGCGGCCAAATTTCCGCAGATGCTCGAAAAATCTGAAAAACACCCATTTGGGGCGCAGTATAGCGTTTAGGTAGGGTAATCCTTAAGGTGGTCCTAAAGAGCGTCAGAATCAGAGGTGAAACTCTATGGGAGAAAAGAAGTACTTCGTCCTAATGAAGGGCGGAAAAGACACAAGCCAGGTCTTCGCAAGTCGCCAGCCTCGTGGCGCGGCTTTGAAGGCAGCCACTCGTGGCGCAACAGACATCCACCTGAGAGAGCGTGGCACCAAGCGTGTTCACGTCTTCAATGGCTGGACCACAATGGTGACCCCTCCGGCGTCCGCGCCGGATTGGCTGAAGGCGAAGGGCCAGATCAAGAAGGCCAACGTCAAGAAGCTGCGAGTCGACCACCTGTGATTAGAAACAGAAGAATCTGAATCTGAAAACACAAGATAACATACAGGCCCGTCAGAGGCGCTTCGGTGCCTCTGGCGGGCTTTTTTAATTCAATTATTATTCAATTAGTCCGATTATTTCCGAAGGCCCACTTTCTTTGCAATCATCGCAATCGGGTCGTAATATTCGGTAACGACACGTTCCTTCAGTGGAATGATGGCGTTGTCTGTGATGTTGATGCCTGCTGGACACACCTCTGTACAACATCGGGTGATGTTACAATATCCGAGGCCGAAATCATCCTTGATCATTTCAAGTCGGTCTCCTTCATCCATCGGATGCATTTCCAAATTTGCCAATCGAACAAAGAAGCGAGGACCTGCGAATTCTTCGAAGAGTTGGTGCTCCCTCATAACGTGACAAGTGTTGACACATAACATGCATTCGATGCAAGCTCGGAATTCCTGAATCCGATCTGCTTCAACTTGATCGAATTTCCAATCCATTTCATCAGGCCCTTTCAGAGGAGGGATGGTTTCGTTGAGGTCATAGGCCCACTGCAAATCGGTAACCAAATCTTTTGTGAGTGGGAAGGCTTGCATCGGTTTGACAACAACCGGAGTATCTTCGGGTGTCTCCTCCATGATTTCTTCCATACGAGTCATACACATTAACCGAGGTTTACCATTAACCTCTGCGCTACATGAACCACATTTTCCTGCTTTGCAATTCCAACGGCAGGACATGTCTGGTGCGTGTTCTGCTTGGATTCGATGAATGACATCTAACACTACCATTCCTTCGTCCATTTCAACGGTATAATCGACCATCTCACCGGAGGGCACTCCTTCTTGGTCAGGTTCACCACGGAAGACTCGGAATGTTACATCTTCAACCATGTTTACTCCTCCTCATGCAAATCATCTGCATCTAATAGTTCCTTTAACCGATCAGGGATTGGTGGATACTTCACGTGATTCAATTCCATGTCCCCTGACTCATCCATCGTAATCACACTGTTGATTTTACCCCAATGTGAATAGTCAGGGGTGGGGAAATCCAAGCGAGTGTGTCCACCGCGGCTCTCCTCTCTTGCCAATGCGGCCAATGTACACATTTTGCTGATATCGATCATGGCCCCGATTTCCAATGCTTGGTGCCAACCGGGGTTGTAGATTCGTGTGCCTCCAGGAGATGTGGTGGCCTCGCGGGTTCGGAAAGATTCGAGATCTTCTAGGGCTTCTTTCAATTGGCTTCCCTCTCGGATGATTCCAACCTTCTCCTGCATCATGTCTCGCAAATCCTCGACTACCTTGGCAGGGTTCTCTCCACCCTCTCTAGTCAGTGGAGCAAGGGTTTCGGAGATAATCTGGTGAATTTCGGCTTCATCGATATCGGCGTGACCATCGAGTCCTGCCGCCGCTTCGGCCGCATGCTGACCTGCTCTTTTGCCGAAAGTGATCAGGTCGGATAGTGAATTACCACCAAGGCGATTGGCACCATGCAATCCCGTCGCTGCTTCACCGGCTGCATAGAGTCCGGGGACCGTGGATTCCTGTGTGATTGGGTCAACCTTGACCCCACCCATGACGTAATGTGCGGTCGGGCCAACTTCCATCGGCTCCTTGGTGATATCAACGGCTGCCAATTCCATGAATTGATGATACATTCCTGGCAACTTCTTCTTCACCTGTTCTTCAGGTCGCCACGAGATGTTGAGATAAGCTCCACCGTGTTCACTTGCACGCCCTGCCTCTCTTTCAGAATTGATGGCCTTTGCAACCACGTCTCGAGTCAACAACTCAGGTGGTCTGCGTGCTGTAGGCGTTTCATCAGCAACAATCGAGTTGACCCAATCCATCGCTTCATCTTCAGTATCAGCGAATTCATCTCTGTACATTTCAGGGACATAATTGAACATGAACCTTTCACCCTCTGAATTGGTGAGCATGCCACCTTCTCCTCGAACACCTTCAGTGACGAGAATTCCCCTGACGCTCGGGGGCCAAATCATCCCAGTAGGGTGGAATTGAACGAATTCCATGTCACCCATTTCAGCACCGGCCCAATAGGCTAGAGCATGACCTTCTCCAGTATACTCCCACGAACCTGAACAGACCGCCCAACAGCGCGTGATTCCTCCGGTGGCCAGAACGGTTGCTTTCGCCTTGAACACATGCAGTGAGCCATCCACACGATTGTAAGCAAAGCAACCGGAGACCCGCCCATCGCTCTTGAAGAGATGGCGAACCGTGTATTCCATGTAGACTTCCATGCCTGTGTGAATCCCACGCTCTTGGAGAGTACGAATCATCTCCAAACCGGTGGCATCACCAATGTGGGCCAATCGTGGATAAGTGTGGCCTCCAAAATTGCGTTGATTCGTCAACCCTTCTGGCGTGCGATCAAAGATTGCACCCCACTGCTCAAGTTCTCGGATTCGATCGGGACTTTCCTTGGCATGAATCTCAGCCATACGCCAATCATTGAGGTACTTTCCTCCCTTCATGGTGTCTCGGAAGTGGGTCTCCCAAGAGTCGCGTGGATCCTTGTTGGCCAATGCAGCAGCCGCGCCGCCCTCGGCCATGACAGTGTGTGCCTTTCCGAGCATAGATTTGCAAATGACTGCAACAGAGGCACCCTCTCGTGTAGCCTCGATTGCGGCGCGAAGACCTGCACCACCTGCACCGATGATGACGACGTCGTATTCGTGAGTCGTGTATTCTTCAGACATCTAGCCACCCCACAACATGTAATCTGTCCAACCAAACATTGGATCCGTGCATGCATACACATAGAAGTCTGCAAACATCACGACGAATAGAGAGTAAAGAGCCCAATCTTTGTGATGCTCGTTGAGTTTGGTGCTAAACTTCCACAACTTGTATTTGAGTCGGGCCATGCCCGAAGATGTCCAATCATTGGAACCGCCACCAACAACGTGTCTGAATGCATGGCAACCAAGTGTGTATCCCGTTAGCATGATGACATTCAGTAGCAATATCAGAGTCCCGACAGAAACTCCGTAGGAGTGAGCATGAGTTACAGGGTCATGGAAATTGATTGAAAGCCATACATCGTATGATAAAATTGGTAGATAGGCCAATGCAGCATACATGAAGTAGCGGTGTAAATTTTGTACGATTAGAAGGCCGGTTTCACCAGTGTAGGAATTCCAAGGCTTACTGACTGCACACGCGGTGGGGTGTTGGAAAAAGGCCCGGTAGTACGCCTTTCGATAGTAGTAGCAAGTCCCACGGAAACCGGCTGGGAAGATGAGGATGAACATCGCGGGCGACAGCCACCACATTGCCTCTGGCATCCAACTGTGCTCATCTGGAATGATGAGTGGGCTGAACAATGGGCTCAATACGTGGCTATCATTGCTTTCAATGGCCATGGTTTGATTCCCTGCTGATCTCCCAAAATCCTCGAATATCCAGAAATCTGCTTCCATGAATCCGCGCCAAGTGGCATACACCACCATGATTCCCAAATAGATGGCCATCGCGGTGGGCCCTTTCCACCAAGCATCGATGCGGTCTGTGGCACCGAAGCCTTTCTTCATGGGCAGCGGTATCTTGTCCCCCATCTCCTTAGCAGCCCCGATTTTGCGACCAATGCATACCCACCATATACTTCGCTGTGAACCCCATAGGGGTTCATATCTATCGACGACATGCCACTACCATGTACGACGATGTCCTATCGATTTGCACTGAATGTGGATTCATGCCAGGTGCGTTCATCCCTGGGATGGAGTGTCCTGAGTGTGGAGCACTCATTCTCTAGGCTACCTTCTTGGGAGTGTCTTTCATATTCATGCGGTCTGTCGCAGCGCTATGAATCGACAATTGACTGCCTTCATGCTCATACTGATGCTATTGCTCCCTGGATGTCTACAATCTACTGAAGTTGAAACCGCCGAAGATGTACAAGAGGAGATTGTTGAGGAAGTTCTCCCCACAATTATCGCTGTAGAACAGACCGATGGCTGCGACAATCTGAACCCACTACACTGCATGTTGCCCTTCCCATCTGACGCATTCTTGATTGAGGACAATTCGACCGTGACGGGGTTGCGCGTCAATTACGCCGAAAGTACGTTGCCAGAATCAGGTTCACTGTCGAATTCAGGTGAAAACGCAGAGATCGAAGCACTCAATCTACTGGATGGCATGAGTCCCTCGACCCAGATTATGACTGCATTTTCCACGTTGCCAAATCTCACCGGTGTAGCGGATCAATATTCGATTGGGCTATCATTAGAAGCAGGTCATGCGACGACCCTTCTCAACCTAGATACCGGTGAGAAGGTGGCCCATTGGGTTGAAAGTGATGCGAGGGCCGATGATGAATCTGCCACAATATTGTTCATCCGAACACTGCGTTCATTGGAGCCCAACACTGCATATGGAATCGGTATCTCTGGATTGGATGTCACACCTTCCGTAGCATTCCAAGCGATTCTAGACGGGCACCAAACCGATGCCGCTGATGTTGAAGCTAGGCAAGAATCGATGGCTTCGCTGATTGAAGCACTCAATGTATCTGGCCACGATGTTACAAACCTCAATGATGCATGGCAATTCCATACAGCCTCTCTCGATTCAATCGTTGGACCGACACTCTCCATGCGCGCAGATGCATTAGAGAGACTCGGTGATGATGGAATTGGATGTACCGTCGAGAATGTGGACGATGATTGGATGGATGATACAGAGATGGATTTCCGTCGAATCACAGGCACGTATACCGTACCCCAATATCTCGAATGGCAGAATCCACCAAGTCGAATTAGTATCGATGCCAATGGTACGCCACAATTTGTAGAATATGCAGAGATACCCTTTACACTGGTCATCCCCAAGATTCTAGCAGATAACAATGAGAGTGGACCTTTGGTTGTCTGGGGTCACGGATTCCTCGGAGATGGAAGAGGTGCTATTTCCTCTGCAGCCATAGGTTGGATGCAGGAATATGAGGTCGCTATGGTTGGTACTGCCATCTCAGGGTGGTCTTTTCCAGACATGGATACTATCTTCATGGGTCTCGCAAATGTCTCATATTTTGAGCACCAATCAGATCGACTTCAGCAGATGTTAGTCAATCAAATGGCATTGGCGCGAACGTTCAAGGGTGTTTGTAGCGACATTACAGAGTTGTACCACAACGGAACCAATTTGGTCGATAGTTCAGATGTCCATTATATGGGCTATTCTTTGGGTGGTATCTACGGTGCCAGTATCACAGCGTTCTCCCCTGATATTGACCGAGCGGCTCTATGGGTCGGGGGTTCTGGATTCTCCACATTCATTGAAAGAAGCACGAATTATGCGACTTTCTCTGATGGATTCATTCTACCACAGGCATATCCAGAACGCAATGACCGCGCAATTCTGATTGCAGTCTGCCAACACATGTGGGATGCAACCGATGCCGAGACTTGGTTGCGATTCGCTGAAAGTGGTTATGGAAATGAAATTGGTCCATTCAATATCCTCTCAACCATTTCCATCAATGATGCACAAGTTCCCATGCTCTCATCAGACCGTGCCGCAAGAACGGCGGGTATTCCGGTGCTAAACGGATCGATGTGGTCACCATTTGGGGTCGATGTGGTCGACGGCCCGATTACAGGTTCGGCCGTTGTCTATTGGGATGGAGGGTATGCTGCCATGCCAGATACCAATGCAGCGCCACCACTTGGTGACGCAGGTTTGGCACACAACGAAATTGCACCGATTGTTCAAGTCAATTCAATGGTTGAAGACTTCCTACTCACTGGAGTCATTTACGATACATGCAATGGTAATTGCACGTTCGATTACAATACCGATCAAG
>CALCEF010000314.1 GCA_937901365.1 uncultured euryarchaeote
GGCCGCCACCAATGCAGGCGGTGGCTACACCATACTTGCCACCGCATCGCTTCAATTCGTGCGCAAGGGTAAGGACAAGGCGAGTCCCTGTTGCGGCCAATGGGTGACCCAATCCAACCGCTCCACCGTTGACATTGACTTTCTCAACGTCCAATCCGAGGTCCTTGACACAGGCAACAGCTTGGCCTGCAAAGGCCTCGTTGATTTCCCAGCGGTCGATTTCATCAATCGTCAATCCAGCCTTTTCCAATGCCAAGCGAGAAGAGGGCACGGGTCCATATGCCATGATGGCGGGCTCCAGTCCGACAATGCCCCAGGTGACGATTCGCGCCAATGGCTCATCTCCATCCGCAGCGGCTTGACTGGCAGACTTGACAACAACTGCGGCCCCACCATCAACCACGCCGGAAGCGTTTCCAGCAGTCACTAGAGAGTCGGGTCCGAAGGCAGTTCGCAATTCTGAGAGTGATTCAGGTGTGCATCCGAGCACAACGTGATCCTCATCTTTGTGCCCCACATCTCCAACGGGAACAATCTCCTGCTCGAAGATATTGTTGTCAATCGAAGCGGCAGTTCGAGCATGAGACAACGCTGCAAACTCATCGGTCTCTTCGCGAGTCACGCCCTTTCGCTTGCAAATCTCATCCGAGGTTTGGGCCATGAATGAACCACACATACCATCGAGGAGATTGGTGAATAGGTAATCTTCCATGTCTTTGGGCAATTCTGTACCTGCTTGGGGTGGGCGACCCAATCGGAAGGTGTCACGCATCCCGCGAAGGACATGAGGGGCTTGCGACATGTTCTCCATGCCACCGGCGACCACAGTGGCCGCTTCACCCAACTGAATCATTTGTGCGGCAGTGACAATCGCTTGAACACCCGAACCGCAGATTCGTGACACTGTGAGCATAGGAACTTCTTGTGGGATTCCAGCACCCAGTCCAGCATGTCGTGCTCCGAAGATGGCTTGGTCACAAGTTTGCAGGGCATATCCCATGACGACATGATCAACATCTTCTGCACTTGTACCGGTCTTTTCTAAGGCACCCTTGATGGCGATTTCACCGAGTTTCAGTGCCGAAGTGTCCTTCAGCAATCCTCCGGGTTGCCCATCTCCTCTCTTTCCTCCAGACCATTCGCAGAATGGCGTTCTTGCCCCTCCGACGATGACGACATCTTCGACCATGTCGCTTCGACCTGAATTCGGTTATTCAACAGAACGGACTTACAGCATGCTACTGACAATGGCACTGCCTGCAATCCAAGCGCCTGCTGTGGAGCCTAAATTAGCGAATGCAGTCACAAGTAAGACTCTACCGACTTTGTTTTTCCAGAACAGGGACAACTGATCCAGTTTGAGGAAGGATTGCAAATCCTTGGTCGAAGGAGCGGCGACTTTCAGTTGCATCAAACCCGCAAACCATCCTGCGGCCAACATCGGATTCAGAGATGTAATTGGACTGGCCACCGCTGCGGTTAGAATCGCCAGAGGATGTCCTCTAGCGATAGCCGCACCCAATGCAGCCAAGATTGCATTCAAGGCCAACCAGGTGACGGCTGCATCCTTGAGTGCAGCAATGTCTCCCTGTGATGCCATCCATGTAAACAAGCCGAGCATCAGTACTGGGATGCCCCACTTGACACCCTTCCATGCAGGATGTGGTGGGGCGATATGATTGAGTTCACGAAAACGCTCCTTGTCCAATTCTGAATTCTCCTTCAGATGATTGGCAACCCCTTCTAGGTGGCCTGCACCGATGACTGCAAGCACCTTCCCTTCGGGGCGCAGGCGCTGGATACTTCCGGCCAAAAACTCGTCGCGTTCATCGATTAGTACCTCGCCAGCAGCGGGCGCGACCTCTCGAAGTTCACCCATCAACTGTGTGATGAGGTCTGTATTCTCAAGCAACTCTTCAACAGATACATCCTCTCCCTCATCCTCTTCCTCAAAGAGCAATGCAGACATAACCCTCCATTTCTCACGGAATCGCATCTTCCTCCAAGCTCTGCGTAGCGTAACCTGAATGTCACGGTCGACAAGTGCGACCTCTTTCTCTGCTTGAGCCGCGGCCTGCATTGCAGCCAAGAGATCGGTACCGGGCTTTTCGCCCTCTGCAAGACCCATACGCCGTTGTTCGACTGCGAGCATGGATTGGAACAGCACCAACGGCGCCTTTCCTTCCCGCAACACCTTGCCCAAGGTCTCGTTGTCAAATCGATCTGGTTGAGTCAGGGCATCCAAGCGACTCTTGCACAGTTCAATCGCTACAATGTCTGGCTCGTACTCGGCCACTTCACGGCGTGCAGCATCTGCACTGGCTTTGGAAATGTGTGCTGTGCCCAGAAGGCGAAGGTTGTCATCAATGTCGATTACCGTCATCCATCCAACTCCGGGCGCAAGGTGGCAAGAGTCGTCAACAAGTCAGCATGTTCCTCGACATCATGGACGCGCAAAATGTCGACACCCTCAATCATAGCATGGGCGGCAACCCCTAGTGTTCCAGCCAATCTTTGGTCGGTTTCAATTCGGCCCAATAATTGTCCAAACATCGATTTTCGGCTAACACCCCATAGTATGCTATAGTCCGAATCACTGCGGGAATGAAGTAATTCCAAATTATGCGTCAATGTCTTACCAAATCCGATACCTGGATCCAAGCAAATTAGACCCGGTTCGTGACCCTTTTCGACCAATCGATTAGCGGTTGACATCAGATTGGAATATACTTCGGAGAATACGTCTTCGTAGGTGGGGTTCGATTGCATATTGCCTGGTTCACCTTGCATGTGCATGATACAGACTGCACAACCTCGCTCAATGACCAGCGCCTCCATGTCAGGGTCGCGCAGCCCACTGACGTCGTTGACCATGTTCGCACCAGCGTCCAAAGCAGCTCTCGCTACATCGGCACGACGTGTATCGATTGAGATGAGTCCGTTTGGATTTGCGGCTCGTAGCGACTCAATCACGGGCACAACCCTCCTCATTTCCTCAGCGGAATCAATCGGTTCTGCTCCAGGTCGTGTGGATTCACCACCTACATCGATCCAATCTGCACCAGATGACCACATTTGCAACCCCACCTCGATTGCTGAATCCAAATCCACTCTGGAAGCGGCGTGAAATGAGTCAGGAGTGGCGTTTAGAATACCCATAAGTCGACATCGCCCATCAGGGCGGCGCCTCAGAAAGGGTCGCAAGTCGTCCATATGGCCCCCCGGTGGAACGGCATGGTTTATGATGTGTGGAGAGGGCGTTGGCAACTCGTGGCAGGCGAAGACGATTCAGAAAGCATGGCACTTGTGCCATTGGATGAGGCTGACGAGGAGGGCATCCTCTCGTATTCCGACATCGAATCCTATGGTGGTGCCTCTTCTGTTCCAACCGCCGATACGTTAGAACTCGCAGAGTCCATTTTGCAGAGATTACAACCTGGTGATCGACATGAAATGGGACAGATGGTGTATCGGAATGCCATTGCTGCCGGTGTCCTGATGATGGCCGTAGCACTGTTCTGGTGGCTAACAGTCTCTGTTTTCGGTAAAGAATTGGGTTCGGAAGATGCTCAACTATCATTGATTTTCAGTTTGAATTACAAGTGGGTTGCAGCTTTGGTCCCCGCTCTCATTTTCGTGGCGACCACACTGATGAAGTTGTCAAGGGAAAAGAGTCAGCCTTGGGCTGGATTGGTGGCTGGTGCCATGCTCATCCTCGCTCTGTTCCTAGCGATTGAACCGATTGGTCATCTGGCCTTTGGTAGCGCTCCAGCAATCATGCTGCTCCATTCAGCCCGACTCATCGCATTGGGTGTCATGGTTCACTACTGTGCATCGATGTTCCTCGATGCCCTATTGTTGCGCTGGGTTCGCGACTTACTGGCCAATTTCCCTGTTGACATTTCCCCTCTAGGCGGCGCTCCCGCTGAGGGGCAGGCTGAATAAGCGGTGTCCATGGCCTGAATCCGTGCGACCAGACGTCACGGTGGTTAGACTCGGCCATCGACAACAGCGCGACAAGCGCATCACCTCTCATTTGGGCCTCACGGCTCGAGCCTTGGGTGCCAACCATTTCGTTCTCTGTGGGGATGATGATCAAGGCGTTCTAGACACACTTACGGATGTCACCGAGAACTTCGGGGGTGAATTTTCTTCAGAGCATCACCCAAAGCCCATGGGTTATTTGCGACATTTTGCCAAGGAGGGAGGAACGATTGTGCACCTCACAATGTATGGTGAACCCCATGATTCGGTGACAAAGGACATCTCTACTGAGGCGCCCATCGCAGTGGTTGTCGGAGGAGTCAAAGTGCCAGGCGAGATTTACAAATTGGCCGATTACAATGTCGCGGTCGGACATCAGCCACATTCCGAGGTTGCAGCCCTCGCGCTCTTCATGTCTGAACTGATGGGCGGGGTTGCTGGTCCAGAACAGTTCTCAGGGGCCCGATTACAGGTTCAACCACATCCCTCTGGTAAAGTTGTGATAGACAAGAATGAAGATTCGGAATCAAGTCAATGATTATAACCGGATTTCAGGGAGAGTATGAGGGTGCGAAGGTGTCGGTAACAGGGGGCTTCTCTCCCGGTTCCGGCCAACTTGGTGTTTCGAAAGCCTTCATCGCTCGAGATGCGGCCGATTTCCTCCTTCCGGGTTCACCCTCTGAAGACCACCCTGAAGCGAGTGGTAGAGGCGTTCTATTGCTCGCCGATGGTTCACGTCACGAGGGCGACCTTTTCGGAGCAGCCAAGATTGCTGAAGGCGAGCTGGTCTTCACGACAAACATGACCGGTTATCAGGAATCATTGACCGACCCATCCTTTGCAGGACAGGTCTTGACATTCACATGGCCTCTGCTTGGAAATTATGGAATTGCACCTGGTATTTCTGAATCAGCAGGTGTATGGCCCAGAGGTGTTGTTTGTCGCGAACTGATGTTGGAACCCGATCACAGACATTGTATTGGCACCGTCCACGACTTGCTCCTAGCGCATGGAGTTCCGGGAATTTCAGGAATTGATACACGTGCAGTTACGAAAAGAGTACGAGAATACGGTGTGATTCTCAGTATCTTTGGCCCGATCGAAAAGGAAGCTGAAATGGCGGCCATACTAGAGAAGATGGAATCGCCTGATTTGGCTGACCTCGCAGATGAGGTCAGCCGAGATGACGCCGTCTTCCTCAACGAGGGGGCCACTGACACAGAAGGCAACCCACTACCACGCGTTGCAGCATTGGATTGCGGCATCAAGTACAACATTTTGCGTGAATTGTGTACCCGTTTTGAGGTCCTTTGGTGTCCACCCGATATCTCTTGGTCGGAGTTGAAAGCCGACTACAAGGTCGATGCTCTGTTTGCCAGCAATGGGCCGGGAGACCCTGCGCATCCAGGCAAAGCGACAGCAGCCCGACACACATTGGCACAGGCCACCAAGGAGGGTGTTCCCGTGATGGGCATCTGCTTGGGTCACCAGTTGATGGGCCTTGCAAGTGGATTGCGGACCTACAAGTTGCGATATGGACACAGGGGTGGAAACCAACCAGTTCTGGATTTGCAAACTCAAAAGGTCAGCATCACCAGTCAAAATCATGGTTTTGCAGTCGAGGATCCGGTCAAGGGAATGTTGGCTCCACACCCTTCGGGCGCAAATTCTGGTGAAGTCAAGAATCTAACAGGATGCGATGTTGAAGTTCGCTTCATCAACGCCAACGATCGGACCGTAGAAGGTTTGGATGTCAAAGGTCGTCCGGCCTTCACAATCCAATATCACCCAGAAGCCTGTCCTGGGCCTCACGATGCCAATCCGTTGTTCGACCGTTTTGCAGATCTAATTACAAATCATCTGGAGGTGAAAGCGAATGCCAAGACGCGATGATATTCAGAAAGTGATGATTCTAGGCAGTGGTCCTATTCGTATTGGGCAAGCCGCTGAATTCGATTTCTCCGGCTCACAAGCCTGCCGTGCTCTTCGTGCAGACGGATATGAGGTCGTCTTGGTAAATTCCAATCCTGCCACGATTCAAAACGATCCTGAAATGGCAGATCGGATTTACATCGAGCCGCTACTGCCAGATGTCGTCAAACGCATCTTGGAGATTGAGAAACCCGATGCCTTGCTCGCTGGTATGGGTGGGCAAACAGCGCTCAATATCGCCAGCAATCTAGCCCACAGTGGTGCATTGGCTGAATTGGGTGTCGAACTCATTGGTTGCAACCTCCGCTCCATCGATGAAGCAGAAGACCGAGATTTGTTCAATCAGGTCTGTGAGGAAATCGATCTCCCCATTTCTCAAGCGATGGCTTGCAACTCAATTGATGAAGTTCTGGCTGCGGCTGAGGAACTTGGCAAATATCCGATTTTGATTCGACCCGCCTTCACCTTGGGAGGATTGGGTGGTGGCACAGCATGGAATACTGGTGAGTTGGTTGAGATTGCCAGTCAAGGAATTCTGCATTCGCAAATCGGGCAAGTTCTGATTGAAGAGAGCATTCTCGGTTGGCAGGAATTTGAGTATGAAGTCATGCGCGATGCCAGTGACAACTGCACCATTGTGTGCACGATGGAGAACATCGACCCGATGGGCATCCATACCGGTGAATCGGTGGTTGTCGCCCCAGCTCAAACACTTTCGGACCGAGACCACCAAGGTTTGAGGGATGCTGCACTGCGCCTGATTCGGCGACTCGATATCAAAGGAGGTTGCAATGTTCAATTCACGGTTAACCAAGATACGGGAGAATACAGAGTAATCGAGGTCAACCCCCGTGTATCCCGTTCTTCTGCACTGGCATCCAAAGCCACAGGATATCCAATTGCGAGAATGGCTGCATTGATTGCCGTGGGTTACACATTGGATGAATTGCCCAACCCAATCACAGGAGAAGGAACAACTGCAGCCTTTGAGCCCACGCTGGATTATGCAGTGGTCAAAATCCCTAGATGGCCCTTTGACAAATTCCGAACAGCCGATCGGAAATTGGGTACGAGCATGAAGTCCACCGGTGAAGTGATGGCGATTGGCCGCAACTTCGAGGAGGCTTTCCTCAAGGCGATTGCTTCGCTTGAATACGGCCAACCACATCCACGCCCCCTCACACTTGCAGATGCTAGCGATGGCGAATCCATGGACGAGCGCGCACATGAACCACTTCCAAAAGAGGTCCTCGATGACTGGCTAAAGGTCGCTACAGACCGCCGCATGGGTGCTTTGGTTGAAGCATTTAGGCGCGGAATGGGAATCGAAGAAGTACGAGAGGGCACAGGCAACATCACCCGGTGGTTCTTGCACAGATTCAAGAAAATCGCTGACGTTGAAGCGGAAATTGTCGCCACCAACTGCGATGCGAACCAAATTACAGAAGCACAAATGCGCAAATGGAAGGGCCTTGGATTTACAGATGCCCACATTGCGGACGCATTGTCAGGATTCCCCGCTACGGGTTGGAACAGACTCCCTGAAGGTCGCACCGAAATTGATGTCATGAAGCGGCGCCATGAATTGGCGATTCACCCGCGCTTCCGAATGGTAGATTCTTGCGCTGCAGAATTCGCAGCGGTCACTCCCTACTATTATGCGACATACGAAGGTGGTGGCGGACCGCTGGGCGTCGATCACGTCCCTGCGGAAAAGAAAGTCGACTGTCGCCGTCTCGTGGTCATCGGCTCTGGGCCGATTCGAATCGGACAAGGAATCGAATTCGATTATGGTGCTGTACATGCGGTCCAAGCCATTCGGGAAGCAGGCCATGAAGCCGTATTGGTGAACAACAATCCAGAAACGGTCAGTACGGATTTCGACACATCTGATCGCCTATACTTCGACCCGCTGACGACCGAGTGTGTCGCTGAAATTCTGCTGAGGGAGGGTGCTGATGGAATCCTTCTGCAATTTGGAGGGCAGACCGCAATCAACCTCGCTCTACCACTCGATGCAAGGATGGCACACCTCAGTGAACAGGGACTTGAGTGCTCAATGCTAGGGACCTCACCTGATGCGGTCGATGAGGCCAGTGATCGAGAACGCTTCGAAGCCTTTGGTGAACGCAGCATCATCCGCCTTCCTGAAGGGCGAACAGGAAAGACACCTTCTGCAATCCGAGCTGCAGTCGCCGAAATTGGTTACCCGGTTTTGGTTCGACCATCCTACGTTTTGGGTGGCCGAGGCATGGAGATTCTAACAGATGATGCACAATTGGAGACCTACATGTCGGATGCTTACATCGCCCCGGACAAACCGTTGCTTGTCGATGAATATCTCGGAGGCGCAATCGAGTTGGATGTCGATGCGGTATGTGATGGCGAAGATGTTCTGGTTGGGGCTGTCATGGAACACCTGGAAGAAGCCGGAATTCACAGTGGGGATTCAACCTGTTTTATCCCTACACAGAATGTGAGTGAGGAAATACTTGCAAAGGTCCATGAATGGACAAAAGAGATTGGTATTGGGCTGAATATTCGTGGTTGCTTCAACATCCAATTCTGCATATGCAACGGTGAACTTTACGTCCTTGAAGTGAATCCTCGCGGCTCTAGGACATTCCCATTCGTAGCCAAAGCGACAGGTATTCCTTTGGCGAGAATTGCAGCCCACATCACGATTGGGGAACAATTGGCAAACATGGAAATCCCACGTCGCCAAACCGATGCAGTTTGTGTGAAAGCACCCGTATTCCCCTTCCTCAAACTGCGCGGACTCGATCCAGCCCCTGGTCCTGAAATGAAGAGTACTGGTGAAGTCATGGGTAGTCACGTCAATGCCGCAGCCGCCTACCTCAAGGCCCGCCTTGCGACAGAACTTCCAGTTCCAACACGCGGTGGAGTTTATCTCACAGTGAAAGACGAAGACAAGGGCAATTTGATTCCAATGGCAAGGTCCCTCCAAGAGATGGGCTTCACTTTACACGCGACCCAGGGAACTGCACGTCATCTTCGCGATGTGGGTGGCCTTGAGGTGGAAACCTGTTACCGAATCGCAGAGGGGCAGAGTCCAGACGCTCTGGACTTGATGCGTACAGGAAAGATTCAGCTCATCATTAACACTCCACGGAATAGTGGTGGTGCAGTTTTGGATGGCAATATGATGCGCCGTTTGGCCGTTGAACTGAACATCCCCTTTGTGACGACAATGTCGGGGGCTAGAATGGAATGCGAAGCGATTGCAGTCGCTCAGGAAGGAATGCCTGAACCAAGACGCTTGGTTGTCGATTACATCTGATCAGCAAGCATCGAATGCTTCAATGATATACTTGGTGAATGGACTGGTCCATGATAATTCAGAGAGACCCTCTTGTCCATCTGCTGAGTAAATTCTCACAACATCTTGAACGCGGACATTGCCTTCTGCGGAACGTGCAAGAATGGTCTTTGGCTTGAGCACCTTTCCAGTGCCGTGGGGGTCGAATACCGTATCCAAGGCCTCTGCGAGGAACCAATCGACCTTGCCATCCGGTTCTCCTTCGTAGGTCTTCTTCGCCGCTCCTCTTCTGACCATAGGGGCTGAGGCCTTCTTGGCAGGCTTCGGTTTGAAGGTTGATGAGCCACTGGTGGAGACTACCTTTCGACCTCCACCACGCGCTGCCATATCTGCGCGGACTTCCGCTTCGATACTCTCCCTGAGTTCGCTCTCCACCTTCTTTCGCAGTTCTTCTTCGACTTCTTTGAGGATGGTTGGGCGTAGTTCAGCACTGATTTTCTCAGTCATTGCACCTTCATCGAGGGAGGCGAGTTGGCCAGCCAAATTATCTCTCTCTGCTTGAGCGGATTGTGTTTCAGTCAAGTAATGTGCAGCAACTTGGACTAAACTGGTCTCCATTGCGGCTTGAGCCTGCAGTTGAACAACCTCGCCAGAGTGGTCTCTCCACTTCCGCCATTGCAACATGGTGTGTGAATGAATATCTGAACCACACTTTGGACAGAAAGAACGCTTGGGTGGTTTGAGAACAGGGATGCCTCTGAGATCTTCGTTGGTGAGGTCGGTCTCATCAATTCCACCCGCCGCAATATCGTGGATGTGGTGGCTGGCTTCCATACCGAGTGCCATCGCCTCAAGGAATAGAGGGTCTCGTGTATTGATTGAACCAGATTGAATGTGTCCCCAAGCATCAGTCTGTGAACTCATTAGGGCCACAGCGGCAGCTGCGGCAGGGCTTGTGGTGTATCCCATGGCCGCTTCCGAGAGGCTGCCTTTGGTTACCTTAGGTGCTGCTGCTTGCGCTTCCATTTGTTCTGGCGTCACGCCTGAACCTTCAGCAGGAGCGGCCAAACCGAGTTCGATTGGGTTCTCTCCTTCTTCGACCTTCGCGATGAGGTCGAATTTTTCAGCCATCGACAAATCATCGCGACTTCGAATCAACTCTTTCAGTTGGCGAACATCGTGCCCAGTCGACGTAATTGGCCCATCCGTTTCAAGGTCATGGCCACACTGTAAACAGAATTTCGATGTCGCATCAACACCGGCTTCGCAACTGGGGCAGTAGACCGGCATTACACGCGCCACACCGACATCCTCTTTCAAGCGTGTGGGTGTTTGGGGTTTCTGAACTACGTTCAGGATGATAACTCGTCAATGGCCAATTGAAGGAGGTCTAGAACGGCTTTCCTATCCATTTCTTCAAGAATCGAGGCTAGTTTTGGTCCGAAATCTTGGTCGAGAACGATCCAATACATCAGCTGGAACGCATCTCGAAGTTTCATGTCTTTTTCCTTGGCCAATTCGCACACATGATTGTTGATTGTTTTCCAATCCCAGTTGCAATCGGCGAATGCTTCTGCAAGGGCTTGGAGATAATCGGTATCCCTTGGATCCATATTCTCCTTTGCACCATCGGAAATCCTCCCCTGAATACGCAATCGGAACC
Source organism: uncultured euryarchaeote (assembly GCA_937901365.1). Taxonomy (GTDB): domain Archaea; phylum Thermoplasmatota; class Poseidoniia; order Poseidoniales; family Thalassarchaeaceae; genus MGIIb-P. The sequence goes on from CALCEF010000314.1 coordinate 10,860, forward strand.
CTTCAGGAAAATGAGGGGAAGAAATCCAGTTTCGCATTAGGTTAAGGCGCAGAATTTCATTTTCGGTCGGTTCGCCATTCAATTCGTGAATCAAACCACTTCGCCGAACCGACTCCCAAACATCAGCATCATTTTCTCGTAGTTGAGCGAGCAGTGCCAGATGTCTGAATGTGATTTTTGATAAACCAAAGTACTGGTTATCGAGATAAGCGGTCGTATCTTCTTCGTCTATTGAATGCGCAAAACTCGCAATCGTACCTGAAATTTCCATGCTTGTTTGAGCATAACCGATTCTAGATACCATGTCTTTCCAAGCCTTTTGCTGACGCCGACTGAGTTCACTCCACCACCCATCTTCTTTTTCTCCAGACAGAGTCTCAGCAAGATTTCTTTGATATTCGTCGGCCAATTCAATTAGGGCATTTCCTGTATCAAAATCGATGTGCCTCTTTGGTTGGTTTCTCGCGATTAGGTATCGCATGATTTGAGGTGGTACAAGTCGAAGAGCTTCCATTGGTCCAATGGTGACGCCTGTGCTGCTAGACATCGCTCCAGCACCCTTCAATGAGATCCATTCGTATGTGGTGGGGTATGGCGGTTCTACATCGAATAGTTTCACGATTTCTTTCCCGGTATCGTACGATCCTCCGGCAGCACCGTGGTCCTTCCCGAAAGGTTCCATGGTCACGCCTCTCCAGGCCCACTTGGCTGGCCAATCTACCCTCCAAGGGAGTTTTCCTTCTCCCTTTGTGACATCGGATTGACCTGCATTGCCTTCTGAATCTACCCAGTGAACAATGGGGTCCTCCCATCCAGTCACTGTGATTCCATCCATGCATCCATTGGCGTCAACCGGATTCCACGGAAACCAACTTTCATCGAGTTCCCTACCGGAGACCCTCTCGATGATTTCCCTGATTTCATCAGCTCGATTGCAGGCGATTCTTGAAACCTCAGCGAATTTACCAGATTTGTAAGCATCGTAATTGTATATGTATTCATCAATTTCGACCCCGAGAATTTCCAATGATTCTTTGAAAGGTTTGAGGAAATGTTGTGCATAAGTAATTCCATTTTCAAATTGGGCTAAATCGGGCTCACCATTTTCATTAGGTGGGGGGATTTTTGCCAAT
>CALCEF010000315.1 GCA_937901365.1 uncultured euryarchaeote
CACACCTGACTTCGCAGACATGTTGGAAATGGCGGTTCGTGCAGAAATGCGTGGTTCTTTCGACCAGTATGGAATCACCATGCTTCGTGCCTTTGCGGTCATCAATGAAACGGACCTTGAGAAATTACAGGCCTATACACAGCAAACCAATGTCATGGCCGCTCGAGCGGATTTGGTCAATGAAACCGCACTTGCAGCAATCGATCGACAACAGAGTTTGACACTCGCGCGAATCGAAGCCGAGGCGAATGTCGCCAAAGCCCAAGCACGCGGCCAAGTGGAAGCAGCCCTAGAAAGCGAGTTGCTTGAGTTGCGAAAGCAGGAAGCGGAATGGGCGGCTGAGCGGCATGACCTGTCAGAAAGGCAAGACATCGAATTGGATGGCAAACAGCGTAAAATGGATATTGCCATGAGTGCATTTGAGCAGGTCCAAGCCAACAAACGCGCACGAATGGCACAAGAGGCAGAGGCGAACCTGACTAGGCAACAACAAACCGATGACATTCAGCGAGAGATGATGAAAATGGCCGCAGATAACGGGGCCCTCACACCAGAAGTGATGCAGACATTCCTTGAGCAGCAATCCGCTCAGAAAGGGCAGCCGAATCCACAACCTGCTTCGCAAGAGACCGGGCCTATTTCGACATGTGGAAATTGTGGCGGCCAAATCCAATTGGGTTGGCAAGCATGCCCACACTGTGGGAATTCACTTTGATTACTCATCGATTCTTAGCAAATCGAGTGGGACCGCGATGGGTGGCATGTGATCGCTGAATCTGTGTCGACTTGTTTTGGGTGGAAATACGCTTTCGGAAAGGGCCATGTCGATGACCTGTTGCTTGGTCAATGATTCAAGTTCAGAAGCCGGCCAAATGTCCAGTTCAATCCCATCATCTGATAGATAGTCGACTTTGATGACTGGTAGACGCGACAAACCGATTCGAATACCAACATGATATCGGTGGTGACCATCGAGAATTGTGCCGGTTTCTCGGTCGACCAAGAGAGGTTTGGTGTAGGCACTCCAACGCAATGTCATTTCATGCAATGTATCGACGTTTCGAGGTTTGACCTCTTCATGAGGTTTCAACCACACAATCGGAACCAACTCGACGTCCATGCACCTCCCACATAATCAACGTTCAAATCCCTTCGCACGTCGATAGCATCATGACCGAGAGGGCGGAGAAAGGGCTGATGGCGGAAAGTGCTTGGTTAGAGGGGACCCTTGGTGACCTCGAAGGTGATGCGCTTACCGCACCCCTATTGGAATGGAAAAAAGCGCTTCCTGAAGCCCTTCGTGAGGTTTGCAATCGAATTGCAACCGCCAAAGGAGGAGTGTGGTTGGTCGGGGGATCGGTCAGAGAAGCAATGCTGGGCAACCCGTGGAAAGATTTGGATTTGACAACCACATTGAATCCGGATGAAATATTGGATTTGTTTCCCCGTGCAATCCCCACCGGTGCACAATTTGGTACAGTAACGGTGCGGACAGCAGATTCCGAGATTCAATTCGAAGTCACCACGTTGCGAAGCGAAGGGACCTATGGTGACGGTAGACGGCCGGATGAAGTGACCTTTGGTGATTCACTCAATGAGGACCTTTCACGAAGAGACTTCACCATCAACGCGATGGCAATCGATCTTGCCCGTAATATCATCCACGACCCTTACGGAGGTGTTGAAGATCTGGAAAATCAGTGCCTAAAGGCGGTGGGTAGCGCAGAGGAACGCTTGGGAGAAGACGGACTCCGTTTGCTTCGTGCGTATCGTTTTATGGACCAAGGCGAAAGAGGTGTATGGGAACCGAATTCGGAACTCTCGAATGCCCTGTTGTCCTGTGGAAATATGCTAGAGAATGTCTCAGAAGAACGAGTTTGGTCTGAATTTTATCGAATCTTGTGTGGGAAAAATGCAGCTGCAATCCTAGAACGGATGAGAAAGGATGGGGCCCTCAGCCGAATACTGCCAGGTTGGGATGCCGAAATCGATCTGCAATACCTATTGCAAGTTCCTGAAAAGGATGGTTTTGCTTGTCGATTGGTCTTGCTGGCTTCCGAAATCCCAAGTGAACGGTGGCGAAGGATGGAACATGATTTGCGCGCACTCAAATTGTCCAACAAAGAGAGAGAGATAGTGATGGATCTGCATCACCTTCTAGGTCACCTACCCGCTGAAGGACCGGAATTTCGGCGTTACAGGTCTAGTGTGGGGGATTTGATTGAGGCGCATCTAGCAATCGAAGATGTGTTGCATCCCATCGAGGCGGGTGTTGCGCGCGAAGAACTGGCGAAGCTAGCACCACTCAAAGCAGGCAATGAGCCGTTGGTGGACGGTCACCTTCTCTCTTCCAAATCCGATTTACCTGCCGGTCGACGATTGGGTCGCCTCAAGGAGTGGCTTTTCTGTATTCAAATTGAACAAGACCTAGCCAACTCAGACGAGGTGATTGCGCTACTGGATCTCTTGGATTGGAAAAATACCGATCCGGAATCCTGGCCAGATTCAAATTGGCCCTGATTACTCTGTTGCGAGATGCTCAATGTACTCGTCAGCGGTAAGCAACTGATCTTCATCGAAATCATGTGGGTCGATGAGAAGAACCCAACCTTCTGAGTAGGTATCATCGGTGACAAGTTCTGGTGTGCCTTCCAGTTCATTGTTCACTTCGAGTACCTTGCCTGCGCATGGTGAGTGGAAGGTCTCATGATCATCAGCAGAACGAATGGAAAATAGGACATCGCCTTCACTGAACTCTTCGGCAACATCTGCGAAGTCAAATTCGTTATCTGCAGCGGCATTGTCTGCCAAAGCATCGCTGGGCAAAACCGCCATGACAACACGGAGAATATCTCCCATTTCCTGTATCAAACAATCTGATACGCCAATCTTCCACGTGCCTTCTTCCTTGTCCACAATTTGCATCCACAAGTGGTTGCGTGTATATTTCCGATCCGAAAGGATGCTGAACTCAAGATAATCTTCTGACATTATGCCACCCTCATTGCCGGCGCGGCATCACGACATATTTCAACAAATCGCTTCTCAATTTTACAATCCCGTCCGTAGGACGGGGTTGCCTTCACGCATTGATTATCAATAAGAGGCCGGTGGCATGAGCGAGGGAAGACCATGCAATTCCAAGAGACGGAAGAACAGAGCATGATACGAGAAATGGTGAGGGACTTTGCTGAAGAAGTTCTAGCACCTACCTGCTTGGCTAGGGATAAGGCGCAACAGCCACCGACTGAAGAATGGGCGCAGTTCATTGAATACGGCCTACAATCATGTACGATTCCTGAAGAATTTGGAGGGGTTCCTCTCGATGATGTGAGTGAAGCGATTATCGTTGAAGAATTGGCTCGCGTCGATCCTTCGTTTGCTGTATTTTTCTGCGTACACGTCGGACTTTGTGCGAAGACGATTGTAATCCACGGCACCGATGAACAGAAGGCCAAGTATCTGCCAATGTTGGCGACCGACAAAGTTGGCGCATATTCGCTTTCTGAAGCGGGAGCGGGTACGGATGCAGCTGCAATGTCTTGCAAGGCCAAACTCTCTGAGGACGGAACACATTACCTCCTCACAGGAGAAAAGATGTGGGTTACCAATGGGGTATGTGCTGATATTTACGTTCTTTTCGCCAAGGATGTAGATCATCCAGATTACGGTGTCAAAAAACACGGTGGTACAACTGCATTCATTGTCGAACAAAATTTTGAAGGGTTTACGGTCGGAAAGAAGGAAGATAAATTGGGAATTCGCAGCAGTGATACTTGTACACTCGTCTTAGAAAACTGCAAGGTTCCTGTAGAAAATGTCCTCAAAGCACCAGGGAAAGGATTCCCGATTGCGATGAACGCGTTGGACAATTCGCGTATTGGAATCGCGGCTCAGGGTTTGGGTATTGCACAGGGTGCCTACGAATCGGCGCTGAAGTATGCACACGAGAGAGAGGCGTTTGGTGTACCGATTGCCCGGCATCAAATGATTACATCATATCTTGCAGATATGGCAACCCAAGTTGAAGCGGCGCGACTCATGGTCTACAAAGCAGCATGGACCAAGGAACAACACTACCACAATGATGGACACCGCCACTCAAAAGAAGCCAGTATGGCGAAATTGTTCGCTGGTGACACGGCAATGTGGGTATCTGAGCGGGCGGTACAGGTTCTTGGTGGCTATGGCTACACGACGGATTTCCCAGTAGAACGCTTCTTCCGAGATGCGAAGATTACGCAAATTTACGAAGGGACGCAAGAAGTCCAAAAATTGGTCATCGCACGTGCCATTAGCAAGGATGTGTGACCAAATCCGGTCCAAAGATCGTCCCTTTCGGATAGGTGACTGGTTCCAATTGTGGATGGAATACGGTTGCGTCGCCCCCAATTAGAACACCACGATCGTTTTCCCAACGCAAGAATGCACCCTCCCACAAACCGATGACTGGTCGGGTATTGTGTTCGTGAAATTCCTGAATACGTTGTGCCCGGGTTTCACCAAAATGCTGCTCAAAATGATCTCCTTCTTTCATCCAAATCGTTCCGTCGTGATAGTGTGCATTGATTTGGAATGGGACCAAATCAAAGGTTTCGAATGAGGGTGGGTGAACGATGGGCATGTCATTGGTTGTCTGCA
>CALCEF010000316.1 GCA_937901365.1 uncultured euryarchaeote
GACAATGGTGCCATGCTCCGATATGCTGCCGAGGATCATTCGGTGACCACTGTCTCAGGAAGCTTCCATCTCGCAAATCTCGACATGGCTGCCGTAGCATGGAATGCCGCTGGTAGCGATGCATACGTCGGTGGTGAAGATGGATACCTCTGGGCTTATCACGAAGGTGAAGGGGGGCAAGGAGTATTCCAACTACTTGTCCAAGAAGCCGCCAGCAAAATTACAGGGATTGCTTGTCAGCCTGAAGAATCGCTTTGTGTGGTGACAACGGAGACCGATGGAATCGCAGTCATCGATTCCAATTCGAATCATACACTACATTGGATCGGCGGTACTGATCGAATTTGGCGAGGTGTCAATTGTGCTGAACCTGTGTTCAATCGTTGTGTGGCGATTGGTGATGGCCGTGCGATTGGCATTATTGGTCTAGACGTTCAACAACCTCAACAATCGACAATCTTCACGAAAATCATCCCCAGTATCAGTGGAGAATTCACCCACATCCACACGCGTGAAGCCAGCGAAGCCCTAGTGACCATGGCACCGTTCCAGGTCATGGCTTGGGACTTGTCGGAAGGTGAGGCATACGAGTGGATTGAGCACGAAGAAGTTGTTTCAAGTGATGGAGCGCTCGCAGGCGAACGCCTCGTTGGCTCTTGGGGGACAACAGATGATTCCAACATCGGTTTTGTAGTGACATCTTTCGGCGGCATCATCGGATTCCATCCTCCTCCGGAAACCGATGTCTGGACGGACAGTCTCATCTCCTACATCTTGGGCATCGTTGTATTGATTGCAGTGCCTGGTTCAGTCCTTGGATTGATCTTCATGAACAGCGAAACCCTTCAGAAGAAATATTTCGAGCGCAGAAATGCCAAGCGTGAAGCAGCAGAAAACGCTCGAATCGAGAAAGAAAAGGCAGCCAAGCGGGCTGCACGCAAGTCCAAGAATTCGTAATCCGCCCCCTAACGGGGGCGTCGGCAACGTTCAAAGGGGGTCTCCTCGGGGCAACCAACATGGCATACGAGGCACTAGACTTCTACGATGTCGATGCATTGCTGACTGAAGAAGAATTGATGGTTCGCGACATGGTTCGTGATTGGGTCGATGAGAAAGTCATCCCAAATATCGAGCAACACTATCTCGATGGAACCTTCCCACGAGAGTGGATTCAGGATCTCGGCGACATGGGTGTTCTCGGGATGGTTGTCCCCGAAGAATACGGATGTGCTGGAATGTCTTACACCGCCTATGGTGTTGTATGCCGTGAACTTGAGCGAGGCGATAGTGGTCTTCGATCCTTCGCGAGTGTTCAGGGTTCACTCTCGATGCACCCCATTCACAAATTCGGTACCGAGGAGCAGAAGCAGAAGTATCTCCCACGTATGGCGACTGGAGAACTCATCGGTTGCTTTGGTTTGACCGAACCCGATTATGGCTCCAACCCTGGTGGGTTGATCACCAAGGCAGAGGATATGGGTGACCACTACATTCTCAACGGAGCCAAGATGTGGATTACAAACGGAACGATTTGTGATTTGGCAATTGTTTGGGCCAAACTCGACGGAGTGATTCGAGGATTCATTGTCGAGATGGGCGATGAAGGATTCACTGCTCCAGAGCAGAAGGGTAAGCATTCTCTACGCGCCTCAGTCACCAGCGAACTAGTATTCCAAGATTGTAAAATTCCAAAGGACCGGTTGTTGCCCAAAGCCAAGGGCCTTTCAGGTCCATTCTCGTGCCTAAACCGCGCACGATATGGAATCGCATGGGGCAGCATCGGAGCGGCTCAGGCCTGTTTTGATGCCGCCAAGCAATATTCACTGGAGCGGATTCAATTCGATCGGCCAATCGCCTCATTCCAGCTCATTCAGATGAAACTCGCAACGATGCTTCGAGAGATTACCAAGGCTCAACTACTGGCCTATCACCTTGGACAAAAGGTCGACAGTGACAACTGGATTCCTGAGTTCGTCAGTTTGGCGAAGATGAACAATGTAGACATCGCACTAGATACGGCTCGTGTTGCAAGAGATATTCACGGCGCCAACGGTGTCACCAGCGAATATCCAATCATGCGCCACATGAACAATCTCG
>CALCEF010000317.1 GCA_937901365.1 uncultured euryarchaeote
ATCATACTCGCATTGGGGACTCCCAAAATTTCGGTCTCACTGACGACACAGAAAATCATGTCATCAATGATGATGCCATTGTCGTCGAGGAAGTGGGTGTAAGCACATCTTCCAGGATTGATCAGACTCGCTTTTTGTGTACCCACACCATCCAACCACTCACGTACATTTTCACCGGAAAATCGGAAAAATCCCATGTGTGAAACATCGAACAAACCTGCGTTCTCACGCGTGTTGAGGTGTTCATCCATCATCGAAGTATACCAAATTGGTAATTCGAATCCATGGAAATCGACTATGTTTCCGCCGCGTTCGACGTGCGCATCGAACAATGCGGTCCGAACCAATTCGCCCTCCGACATGCCTTGACGCCTGCAAAGCCGGCCTTTGAATCGACCGGCAGCAAATTCAGCGCATTAAAAATGTTACTTTTTTACCGAAAAATTTAAATATTACTACCTTCATAAGCCGTTTTTGGAGGTAAAATTCCAAAAAAAACGAAAAAGGTGATAATTATGGAAAAGGAAAACGAATGGATTGAAAAAAAAGTGAAATGTGGAAATTGTGACAATGGAAAGGTCGAAGCATATGTTGAATGGATTCCTGGCAAAAGATGCAGGATTTCTGTTATATGTACAGTCTGTGATGGTGATGGCGAACATAGTATTTGGATCCCCAAATTCTGCCAAGTACCGAACTGTATGAATGAAACAAAGAGCAGGTGCTCAGGTCACTATTGCCACGGCAATGGCTGGGTCTGTGAGACTCATTGGGTTGAGTGGCAAATGGGATGGCATGACCCCTGTTGTGTGACCTGCTTTGACGAAATTGGTTGGTCGGGGAACTGAATCTGCAGTCTGAAGCCGCTCAGGAGCGACTCGCAACGATGAAAGGCGGTATGCGGACGCAGACAGGGTATGGCAAACCACCCTGTGAACGAACCGATTCTTGGATATGCACCCGGAAGTCCTGAGCGCGCTGCGCTTCAGGACGAACTGGATCGTCAAATGGCAGAAGTCGTAGAAATCCCTTGCATCATCAATGGCGAGAAGGTGTTTACAGGGAATACTGCAACTCAGGTCATCCCCCACAAACATGGACACATCATTGCCAATGTACATCAGGCGGGCAAGGCAGAAATTGCTGCGGCTTGTCAAGCGGCGATCGATGCACAAGAGGCTTGGATCAACATGGGTCTTGAGGCGAGATGTGCCATCTTTGAGCGGTGTGCAGAACTCTTGGCTGGTGATTGGCGAATGAAGGTGAATGCATCGACCATGCTCAACCAAAGCAAAACAGCATTCCAAGCTGAAATTGATTCGGCTTGTGAACTGATTGACTTTTGGAATTTTAACTGCTATTATGCTCGACAATTCCACGACATGTACCAACCTTTGGTGTCCCCTGCAGGTGTGAACAATAGTACGGAAATTCGACCCCTAGAGGGATTCGTGTTGGCCATTACTCCGTTCAACTTCAGTAGCATCGCAGCGAACCTACCCAGTGCTCCTGCTATTCTAGGGAACACGGCAGTTTGGAAACCGAGTCGAAATTCATATCACTCGAATTACGTATTGATGGAACTTATGATGGAAGCAGGATTGCCTGCAGGCGTCATCAACTTCGTACCTAGCAGTGGCCCAGACATCTCGGATGTGTGCTTGTCAAACCCAGACTTTGCTGGTGTTCACTTTACCGGTTCTACCGCAGTCTTCCAAGGATTGTGGCAGCGGATTGGAGAAGCACTTCCAAACCTCAAATCCTATCCGCGAATTGTTGGAGAAACCGGAGGGAAGGATTTCGTCGTCGCACACCCAGATTGTGATGAGCAAGGATTGCTTGTCGCGTTATTGCGAGGATCCTTTGAGTATCAAGGACAGAAATGTTCGGCCGCTTCAAGGGCATACGTCCCGAAATCTGTGTGGGAACGGATCGGTTGGCAATTGGTCGCAGAAGTTCGGAAAATAACCATGGGAGATCCTCGTGACTTTACCAATTTCATGTCCGCTGTCATCGACCAACGCGCCTTTGACAAGATTACTGGGTACATCGAACGAGCCAAGGCGAGTGATGTATGTGACATCATCATCGGTGGTGGGTCCGATGATAGTGTGGGTTGGTTCATTGAGCCGACAATTATTGTTACAACTGACCCGAATTATGAGTCGATGGTTGAGGAAATATTCGGCCCTGTCCTTACAGTATTCGTATACGATGATGATGACTTTGAAGACACACTCAAGATGTGTGATGAGGCAAGCCCATACGCACTGACTGGCTCGATTTTTGCCACTCAAGAGGCGGACATTGAAACCGCATTCAATGCCCTTCGATTCGCTGCTGGGAACTTCTACATCAACGACAAGCCAACCGGTGCGGTTGTCGCACAGCAACCCTTCGGTGGCGCGCGAGCTTCTGGCACCAACGACAAGGCAGGTGGCCCACTCAATCTATTGCGATGGATCAGCCCACGCAGTGTCAAACATACACTTGACATCCCACAAGATTGGGGCTACCCCTTCTTGCAGCCTGATGAATAACTGCAATGTTCAATAATCGAATTCCCGAGTAGAGATTACTGGGGAGCGTTTGCTGAGAGGTTGCCTTCGGGCAACGACCCATGGACCTGATCTGGGTAATGCCAGCGGAGGGAGAAAAATGGACACAAATATCGCATATGGATTGATGCTTGCAACACTTGGTTTCTTTGGTTATATCGGATACCAAGCGGCGACTGAAAAAGAACTCGATGCCGATGAATATCTATCGGCACGAGGTACGCAAAGTTGGCTGAGAATTGGACTCAGTCTATTTGCTTCGGGCATGGGGATCTGGATTCTCTTTGGCCCAAGTGAAGTCGGATATTGGGGGGGTTTCTGGGATGTTGTTGGATATGCTGTATCAGCTTCGACTCCATTCTTGCTTCTGGCCTATGTTGGTCCAATGGTGCGTGAAAAGTTACCGGATGGGGTGACATTGGCAGACTATGTGCGGATGAGAATTGGACGGCCTATGCAAATCTACGTCGGCATCATTTCTGTGATTTACATGTTCACATTCTTATTTGCAGAATTCACAGCGATTGGCAAAGCCATGCGTGTTCTTGCCGATATGGATCCAATCATCCCCATGCTCGCGGTAGGAGCGGTTACAGCGGCATATACCGCGTATGGAGGATTGCCAGCCTCACTTCGGACCGACCGAATCCAAGCATGGGTTGTCCTTTGGCTCGTCATCGCGCTTCTGCTCATCCTGTTTGCTGGAGATCTCAGTACATTGATTTCAGATGCGAAGGCATACAATCCTGAGGGGGACATTGATTGGAGCATTGGAAGCATGTCATACATGGATTCGTTCAAATCGGGCTTGGCGCTTGTTGTAGCCATTACCGCTGCTGAGATGTTCTCACAAGGAAATTGGCAGCGTGCCTGGGCCTCTGAAGATGAAGAGGCTCTCAAGAAAGGGTCCCTTCTCGCCGCAGGCCTTGTCCTGCCGCTGGTTTTCATCATGGGCGTTTTGGGAACGGTTGCGGCCGCTCAAGGCGCGGCTGACGACCCCTCCGCGGCATTCTTCATTCTCTTGGATGATGTGCATGTATTGGTGATCGCTGGTTTTGTCGTCCTTGGAATCGCATTGGTTTGCTCAAGCGTGGACACCCTGCAAAATGCGGTCTCCGCATCGATTAACAGAGATTTGGCCGATGGGAAGATGGATTTGAAACAGGCTCGAATCGTGACCGTAGCCATGATTCCATTGGCAATTTATCTTGCGACCGGTCCCACGATTGGTAGCTTCACATTCAATGCCATCAGTGTGTTCAAAATATTCCTATTCGCTGATTTACTCGCCGCAGCTACCGTATTGCCTGTCTTGCTGACACTGTGGGAGCGAATCGATTCACGTGCCGCTCTTGCAGGTGCAGTTTGTGGTCTACTTTCTGTGGTTGTTTACGGTATGGTAACCGCAGATATTGGTACAGGCATAGGTTACCTCACATCCCCAACCACTGAATACGGATTGGCCAATCTTGAGGTCTTCCTTTCAGCTCTCATCGGTTCCGGAATCGTGACAATCGCAACTTCTGAAGTTCTCGCGCGCCGTGAATGAGACCATCGGGTATTCCGGAGCACATTGGGGAAGGAATCAAGAATGAACAGACAAACCACCCTATGGGTGGTAGAGTGACAATAGGCAATCCTGCGGACACTTTGACCTACGTTCGAGCCCTCGGCCTGATTGTGGGTGGATACAGTGCATATCAGCGTGACAAGCGTCGAGAAACCGATATTGCGGTCAAGGAAGAAATTCTCCGCTGTGCGGATCGGGTTCGAACCCATGTTGAGAATGTACATGACGATGCATATCGAGATGGCAATGTCAAACTCGCCAAAACATGTCAATCCACAATCGAAGAGATCGATGCACTCCGAAATGATGTCAACCTTGGTGAAACCGGTGGTGAACATCCATTCTTCAGCAAACAGATTACCACCTCAAAGAAAGTTCTTGCAAAGTTAATCAAACACGACCACGAGACAATTACACTCTTGGTCAAGGCTGTGAATCGTAGTAATGACCTTGAAAAGGCTGCAGCAGAAGATGGCGATACGATGAAGGCGGTTCGTGAAACCCGCCAACTGGTCAGTAGTGTACGCGGCCATTTTAGTGAACGCAGAGCGGTTCTGAAGGGGATTCAATAGGAAGTGGAAAAATGGCAACGCATCGATGGAGAGATACACCCGAAGTAATCGCTAGAATGATTGACACCGGTTCAATCAGATCTTGGTCTACGAAAAATATCGTGCTCAAACCCAACGAAACCTGTGTCATCATGGCGGATGGAAAAATTCAGGATATTCTTTCTGAAACCGTTCTGAAAAATTATGTCGGTGGATTCACGCGTTGGTTGGGAAGCAAACTGGGTGTCGGTTCAAGCGATCACAAGATGATATTCGCCATGACCGGCCCCTTTGATCTACTCTTCAAAATGGAAGGTGCAACTGCAGATGGTGGCAAGGTCAATGGCATGTTGAATATGCGACTCCAGATTCAGCGAGATGATGTTCCAAAACTTGTCAACATCTTTGCCAACAGTGGCCGGGAACTCAATCGCGGATTTTTCGTCAAAATGTATGAGCAAGAAATCGTGAGTCGAGTCGTCGTACCATTGCTCTCAAAACAAGCAGACATCAATGCAGTTCGTACTCCCGATTTCGCAGACATGTTGGAAATGGCAGTTCGTGCAGAAATGCGTGGCTCTTTCGACCAGTATGGAATTACCATGCTTCGTGCCTTTGCGGTTGTCAATGAAACTGACCTTGAGAAATTGCAAGCCTATACACAGCAAACCAACGTGATGGCCGCTCGGGCGGATTTGGTCAATGAAACCGCACTTGCAGCCATCGATCGCCAACAGAGTTTGACGCTTGCCCGTATCGAAGCCGAGGCGAATATCGCCAAAGCACAAGCGCGCGGTCAAGTGGAAGTGGCCCTTGAAAGTGAACTGCTGGAATTGCGAAAGCAGGAAGCGGAATGGGCTGCTGAACGCCATGATTTGTCAGAACGACAAGACATGGAATTGGATGGGAAACAGCGAAAAATGGATATTGCCATGAGTGCATTTGAGCAG
>CALCEF010000318.1 GCA_937901365.1 uncultured euryarchaeote
CCTCGAGATAGTGGTTCCCAGTTTCAGTCGAAGGCCAGTCGAATCGTAGTGCAATCATCGATCCATCAGGTGCCTTACAGGTCAACCCATCTGTCCTTTGGTTGGTGGGCAAAACTTCCCATCCGAGGTTTTCTGCGACGGCGCGCTCCAAGTCTGCTCTCTCCGACATGATGTCACCAGACTGCGAGTGGCACATCTGGATTTGAGTAAACCGGTCCTTCATTGTGCAAAGACTATCTCCAAGAGTCGTGAGCCCGTAACGTGTCGAATGAGTTGCTGGCATTGTGTGACTACACGATGCTCGACCCCGAAGGGGACCTCGATTTCTTTCTCGGTGAAGCCTCTACACGAAAATTCGCAGCCATCTGTGTATTGCCAGAACACGTTCAACAGGCCCGCGCAAGTTACAGTGGAACCATCGCTTGCGCAGCGGGTGGATTCCCCAATGGAGATGGTCCTTTGCATGAACGAATTGCCGAGGTCAAGCAGGCGATTGTCGATGGCGCTGACGAAATCGATATCGTGATGGATTTCGATGCACTGATGGATGGTGAACGCGACAAGGTCGCTACCGATCTTGCGCAGATGCGCCAAGCTTGTGGTGACCAAATCCTCAAGGTGATTCTTGAAACCACTGAATTGGATTTATCCTACATTGAATTGGGTGCGAAATTGGCGCTGGAATTCGGAGCGGATTTCATCAAAACCTGCACGGGAAGGCGTGGCGGTTGCACACCTCTCGTGGCCCGCACTCTCGCAGAACTATTGGCCACATGGAGCCATGAAAATGGTGGCAAAGCGCGGGGCCTCAAACTTTCAGGCGGCATTCGCGAACCTGGACAGGCGGAAGGTTATCTCGACATTGTACGTACCGCATTGGGAGATGGTTTTGTTCACCCAGCAACATTCCGATTAGGCACATCCAGAATTCTGGAGTAATGGTGGACTCGGCCAGATTTGAACTGGCGATCTTCGCCATGTGAAGGCGACGTCAAAACCCCTAGACCACGAGTCCGATGGGCCGGCCACCAACGAGCCCTGCTTAACGCTGACGCAGTTGATTCAGGCGTGCGCATGCGTGCATGGCATTGAAGAACGGGATTCGCACCCCCTGATTCGGTGAGCAGGTGAGTGAGGATATCGAAGAAGGCATGTTCACCGCCGTCGGCGACCCGGAAAATCCAGACCTGATGGAATCCAAAATCGAGGATAACCCACCAACTGAAGTTGTGGAAGAGTGGAGGCCATCCCTCCGTTATCGTATCCAACAAAAGACGGGTTGTGATGTTGGGGTCTTCGCTGAGAGGGATACTTGGAATGCGTTTTTGATCTCAGTATTGATGTTCACAACAATCGCTTGGGCTGGCCTTTCCATCTTCGAATCAACGTCTGCGAGTTTTGGGACCAGTGACGATGTTGAGCCCACACCAGACTTTGTCACGCCGACTCTCAATCGAACTGCATACGAGGCCAATTTCACCAATGAAAATGGTACACTACAACTGTCTGAACTCCGAGGCCATACGGTGATTCTCGATTTCATGGCGGTAGCCTGTTCCAATTGCCACTATGTGCAAGAGCACTTGGAGGCATCACAGGCTGGATACGAGGCACTAGAAGGCCCATATCCGGTCGTAATCGTCTCGATTGGAGTTTGGTGGGATAGCGAAGACTTCGATGATATCAACGAAACCTTTGGCAGTGGCGATCGAATGATGCCATGGATTGTTGCCGTTGCAGATGGTGACGATGTCATCACCAATGATACGATTACCAGCATCGTGGCTCATTACTCTGCGCAGGCTATTCCACTCGCTTTGGTTCTAGACCATGAAGGCTACATGATACACAAGACCAACACTGGCACACCCAGTGACCAATGGGCATCATTTGACGAAGCTGTCGAACTCTCTGTGGCTGGAGAGGCCGAATCTTTGCGTGGCGGGCTTGCCAAAGTGGACACATCGGCTCAGGCGATTTTTGTTCTCGGTTTGATGCTGGGCGTTCTGGTGTATTTCTCCCCGTGCGCCTTCCCGATTCTTCCATCCTACATCGGCTACTACATTTCATTGGGTGCGCGCGAGGATGAATTGCGAGAAAGTGGGAAACTCGAAGGCAAGATGCCAGGGCATCTATCGGTTGGTTTCCTAGCGGGTATGGGGATGATCACATTCTTCCTCATCCTTGGAATATTGGTGGTCGGCCTTTCCGAAGTTCTACCAATCTCGCTCTACCTACACAACTTCGCTCTTGCAATTGCAATTCTACTGTTCATCCTAGGTTCATTCATGCTCATGGGAGGCACAGCCCATCTGTTGGGTTGGGTCGACACAATGATCGTACAGCGCTTCTCGACCACAGAGATGGATGACAAATTCACCCCTCGCAGAAACATGTACTTGTGGGGAATTGGATATGCTGCAGGTTCAATCGATTGCACAGCAGCAGCGGTAATTCCCTTCGTAGGTTACCTCACAGTGATTGGAGGTTCGGCAATCTATACCGGCCTGTCGGGAATCATGCTCAGCGTCCTGTTGTTGATGACTCTGGTCACGTTCCTCGTGGGGACGGGTCGCGAAGCTTTCCGTCAGATCTTGATGAAGGCGAGTGGAATGATCAAACTGGTTGGTGCTTGGATGATGATGTTCGCGGGTATCATGCTGACAATCTATCTGACAAACTCAGAACTGACGAATGCCATTCTCTGATTATTCGTCTCTTCGTTCTGTCACCATCAAATCGTGTGCGAGCATGTTGAGGAGTGTTTCTCCGAAGTCTCTCGCGTACGCGCATAGGCGACGAACAGATTCAGAGATGTGGTCTTCGAACAGCAGTTTTGGGGCATCTTTTCGACCAGACCAAAGGCTCCTTTCGTGTTCCTTGAGGACATTTTGAGCCTCTTTGAGAGAATCTCTCGCCTTCTCAATTTCTTCCGCATCCTTCGTTCGGATGTTAATCATCAAGGCTCGAATCGCCTCCTGCCAAACGGGAATTTGGTTGAGTGGTACACTTTCCGTTGAGAGTGATGTATTCCCCGCATCTTCGATGGTGAGCCTTGCCATCTGGTGCGTGTGATCAGCCATTCGTTCGAGAGAACGGGCCAGATTGGCGTATTCGACCGCTTGCCTTCGGCCAAGGTTCAATCGTTCTGCGACCTTGTAGGAATCCAACGCGATTCCTGCTTGCCTTTCAATTAAAAATCTCAGACTGTCAATTTCTCGTTCTCTTTCCTCGTAGTCTTCAATGAGTTCGATGTCTTCACCAGACAGGACCTCCAATGTATCCCTTACAAGAGAATTCAACTGCATATACATCTGATTGAGGCTACTTCTCATTGGCAACTCCCCTGCATTCAGCAGAGTAATCAACGTGATACTGTGCTCCGACTCATCCTCGATTTCAAATCCACGCGTCGACCTTTGGAACGTTCGAATAACCCGTTTCACCATCCGACTTTCTTCGCTCTTATGTCGAATAATGATGCGGTCAGTCCCACTAAGGTATGCTCCCATGAGGTGATCTAGGAGTGCCCCTTCTGGGATATTGGTCGTACTGAATGAGATCTTCTTGATATCATCTACAATATCGAATGGGGTTAATCTCAGTGCTCCAGAAGGTCGCCAATCAATCTGGACACCATCTCTGGATTCCAATCCGTGAGACTGGACCCAACTCTTTGGTAGACTGAGTGTGTAAGTGGCTCCTCCTGTGTACTGTAGTTTCCGTACATCCTTGTCCCCTGCCTGTTTCGCCATGTTTGTGCCATGTCAATTCTAAATATAACTATATAGATTACATGGGTTCTCTATCATATACCGTTTCCAGCCGTTCAGGGCCATGGAACCAATCATGATGATTGTCCTCGGCCTGTCAATCATTGTTTGTGCCTATATGGCATGGAACATCGGTGCAAATGATGTAGCAAACGCAATGGGTACTTCCGTTGGAAGTCGTGCCTTAACCCTCAAACAAGCAGTGATCATCGCTGCAATATTCGAATTCTGTGGTGCATTCTTCGCAGGAGATGCTGTAACAGACACTGTACGGAAAGGTATTCTTTCGGTAGATTTTGAGGATACAGCTTTGGTCACCGACGCATTTGCCAATGACCTGATGTATGCTTTCATCGCCGCAATGATGGCGGCCGCAGTTTGGCTCACAATCGCAACTCGTTTTGGCCTACCCGTATCGACCACACACTCCATCATCGGTGGTATCCTCGGTGTGGGGCTCATCCTAGAAGTCCAGCACAGCACGTCGCTTATCGATTGGGAAGTTGTTCAAAAAGTGGTGATGTCGTGGGTCGCCAGCCCCCTAATGGGTGGTATCATCGCCTTCCTCTCATTCACTGTTGTGCGCATGGCGATTTTGGAAGCGGATAATCCGATTGAGAGATCGAAATGGTTGGCTCCAATCTTGGCATTACCGACTTTCTTTATCCTCGGTCTTGCCCTTCAATTCAAGGCTCTGAAAGGGTTCTTTGGAAAGGCTGAGGCAAATGGTTGGATTGCCAGTAAATATGACTGGTTACCTGTCAAGGAAAATGGTGTATTCAATCCCTGGGCCGAAAACGCTTGGTTCCCGATCAACAGTTTGATTCTTGCACTTGCCATCGGTATGGCTGCGAGTATTATTCTCTGGTGGGTCCTAAGGAAATACGATTTCACCAGTGAAAAAGGTGGGTTCACAGGTGTGGAGCGCATCTTTGTTTGGTTGCAGATTATCACAGCAGCCTACGTGGCCTTTGCTCATGGAGCAAACGACCGATCAAATGCGATTGGACCCATGGCTGCAGTCTATCAGATTCTAGCCAGCGGTGGTGAATTGACTGCCAAGGCGGATATCCCATTGTGGTTGGTTCTGCTCGGTTCTGCCGGTATTGCCATCGGTGTAATGACCTGGGGATACCGTGTCATGGAAACCATTGGTAAGAAAATCACAGACATTACGCCCACTCGGGGATTCGCTGCAGAATTTGGTGCGGCCACCGTGATTCTGATGTTCTCGATGCCTTTCTTGGCCGTCCCAGTATCAACCACACATACGTTGGTCGGTGCCGTGGTGGGTGTCGGTCTAGCAGGTGGAGCCAAGGCCGTTGATTTCCGAGTTTTCGGAAAGATTGCAGCTTCTTGGGTCGCCAGTTTACCGGCTGCAGCATTTGGTTCAGTCGTCATCTATGTTGCTAGCGGTTCAGACCCATTGAATCTAATCGTAATCATTCCAATCGCATTCATGGCTGTTGTCTGGGTGATGTGGAAAACCAAGGACGATGAAATCCATGTTGAAGATGCATTGGCCGATGTTGGCGGAGATACCAAGAGTGATCAAATTGCACCGACAGTATTCGAATTGTTCCACAAGCACGCTGAGGCCGTCGAAGTCACAGTGAATCACATGCTTGATGCAGTGAACAAGGCAGCATCGGGTGAAGATCCTTCCGAGGATATTCAGGCGACAATTGAAGCAGAGTTGGCTGCTGACAATCTCAAATCCGCCCTTCGTGAAAAGGTCGGTAACCGAGAGTGGAAACTCCTGATCGGCAGCGACGCCTTCCTGCACATGTTGACTCGACAAGATCGAATTGCAGATTATGCACAAAACGTGGCTGAGCAACTCTCTTTCAGAGATTTGTATGATAATGAGGAGTCTAGAAAATTGCTCAAGGACATGGGAGTTGCAGTCTCTGAAACCGTTGCAGCATACGAAGACACGGTAGAGGTTCTGCGAGATGTCACCTTGTCCGGTTACACAAAGCAGGGTCGAAACGAATTGCTTGAGATGATTCGTGGTGTCAACCTAAAGGAGCACCAAGCCGATCTAACCGAGGCTGCAGCCGCAGCCTTCGTGTTTACCCATGGTGAAGATGAACCTCTAGCAGCGATGCACATGTATCGAGTTCTACAGAGAATGGATGACGTTGCCAACGCTTGTGAAGCCGCAGCAAACGCCTTCCTACCAATCGTTTACAACTGATTCATCTTGGAATTGGAACGATGGAAGACCTGCTGCTCGTCGCGATTGGCGCCTTCTTGGCGGCAGCGCTGACGGTTCCGGCCGGCTTTGGTCTGTCAACGATGTTGACTCCAATGGTCCTGCTCTTGATGGGTCCACACGAGGCCGTGGCGGTTGTCGCCATCGTACATGGTGCCCACAATGCGGGAAAGTTTGCCGTGTTGAAGGAGCATGTTGATTTCAGTGCCTTTCGGAAATATGGAATCTGGTTGGTCGTCGGCGCCATCCTTGGAGCGCTTTTACAAAATCAAGTTCCACAAGCTCCGCTGTTGGCAATCATCGGTATTTTCCTCATCGTGTTGCCATTGCTCACAATGAGTGAGAAGTGGACTGGCTACAGAATCCCAGAAGCCAACGATCGAATTGGGGGCTTTGGTTCAGGGTTTATGGGTGGATTATCTGGGCACCAAGGTGCGCTTCGTGCCATGTTCTTGACCCGCCGATTACCGGACAAGATGGCCTATGCTGCGACCGCGAGCATCCTTGCTTTGTGTGTTGATCTTTCGAGAATACCTGTGTACCTTTTCTTCCGCTTCGATGAAATATCCTCTCATTTGACACTCACAATTGTCTTGGTTACATCGGCTCTACTGGGCGTCAACGTAGGCAAGCGCTGGTTAAAGTCACTCAAATCCGAATGGATTCACAATGGTGTAATGGCAGGCATTGTCGCCAGTGGTGTGTTCTACCTCTACGAGGCTCTTGGGTAGTCACTTTCTCGACCATCCGGCAATCTTACCTTGAGAGAGGTCGCGATGATGACTGCGAAGAATAGCAATCCTTGGGCGACTTCCATCAGGGATGGTGTAAGACTCAATCCAGCCATGGGCGGTTCCCATTCGATGTTCTCTGGCATGAATCCGTATCCATAGATGGTGTCGGACTGACCGGGTCCTGGCCCGCCCCCTCCGCCCGGCGGTCCACCTCCTTGTCCATTTGAAGGCTGACTGTCTAAATCGGCAACGCCATGATAGCACATCAAGAAGTAAGGGAATCCAATCATGGCGACTTGGTTGTTGTTTTGATCTGTAACCAGAAGCGGTGAACCTGACAGTGGTGTGCTGACATAGTGATAGATACCTTCAGGGTATTCGGGAGTCGGTCCGAATCGCCCGTTACACTGATCCAAGTCACCTAGACCATCGATGTAGTTCCAATCATCAATGCCGTTGTAACCTTGGTCTCCACCTTCTTGGGTTCTTTCAATTGCATACGAGGAGGTCATGGCTCTGACATTTCCATTTTCGTCATATCCATACATTCCGTAGATGGGATATCCATCAAACGCCCAACCGATGATGGGGCTGTGGTATTGGCTTTGGAGTTTGGAAATTTCATAATCGCTCATATCTTCCCCAACTGCAGCATCCCAGAATTGACATTGTGCATCATAGTGGTAGTGGAAGTTGTTGCCAGCTGAATGGCTTGTGCACCAGCCGAGGAAAATGGGCTGTCGATCCTCGTCGAAATAATCGAAGTGAAGTGCGACGGCATCTCCGCCTGGTCCTTCCTCCGGCCCATACATTGGGACGCCGTTGACTGCGACCGCAACAGGTCCGCGGGCAGGTGCACATTCCCATTGTCCTTGAGCGGCTGGGCAGTTTGTCGATGAGTGACCGCCGGTTGTATCATTCACAGGGTTTAGCGTGATGTGCCATTCCAAATCGACTTCGTCCGTACAGCAACCCCTGGTCGATAGGAAATCGTGGTTGGGGATTCCATTGCTATCCACGACCATTTCGCCATTTTGAATTGAGACCGAAACATCACATTGGAACCAAGGTCCTGACCCCGCTCCTCCTGCTGAACTTGCACCATTGTTGTTTGAACTGTAACCTTCCTCTGAATTGTAATCCTTGACCCAAGGACCTTGTCCATCTTGGCAGAGCCACGACTCCTGTGGTTCCCAAGTGGCGACCGGGCATCCAGTTGCATCTACTTCAGTTCCACTGGGTGTGTTTGGACACTGGTCTGGCCCATCCGCCACCCCGTCATTATCATCGTCATTATCACAAGCGTCAGGTATGCCATCGGTGTCCGCGTCTTGATTGTCGTCGCCTCCATCACAGACATCGTCTGCATCAGCGACACCATCTCCATCAGAATCGATGAGAGAATCACAACCGTCGACAATACCGTCATTGTCTACATCGATTGAATCATCGTGGCCTTCACATTGATCATCGGCATTGGAGATGCCATCATTGTCATCGTCACGCTCACTGTCACTGCATCCGTCTGAATAGACGGGTTCTCCCTGCGGGGTATTGTCACAGTCATCATCATCGTCAGATATTCCATCTTGATCAGCATCAGGCTCTTCTGTATAGAGTTCAGGAATCGCATATTGAATGACGGTTCTAGATTCGGTAAACAATCCACAATCCGCAACAATTTCACCCACATGATTTGTGGCATTGTAATCCACGGGAATCGAGTATGTCGACGCTGTAATTTGACCAGGGAGCGCATCTTGTCCCTGAGGTTGGTAGGAAATTTGGCATGTGCTAGGGAATGCATGGTCGATTGTGCCCGTAATATCTGCCCAGTCATTGTTGACGGAATTCAATGCGAACGAAGTCGTCAACTCAGGAGCAGGTTCATTCGGCATTGGCATGACTGCTGTTGAATACACAATGTCCGATGTTTGGCCGCCCGCGTCTTCTGCATACGCGCTCGTCACCCATTCGCTTGGCATGGTAATCGGCAATACACCGCTCCAGCGCCCATCCGAACCTGCGAAGAACATCCAAGGTCCTTGGCGATCGGTATCATCGATCGGATTGATGATTTCAACGTGTACAACGGTCGTCGACGGGTTTTCATCGTGAATCCCACCTTCGATGGTGAACGCTGTAACGCCATACGCGTGAACAGCATCATCCATCGATAACAATGGAGGCTCATCGGCCACCACGATTTCTTGTTGCTCCTCATTATTCTCTTCCGAGATGTCGGGGGAATCATTGGCGGCCATGCCGCCCATGTATCCCAATGCTGAGGCCAAGATGAGTGTCCCCACCATGAGGGCCGCTGTCAAGCCCGTTCTTCCATCCATGAAATCTGGTATTCGACCCAACTTATGATGCTGCTTCATTGAGGGACTCAACATCCAATCGATCCAATCCGGGTCGAACTTGACACATCCAGATTGCTGCAACCAGTGCCCAACCGCTGATGAGGTCCCATACAAAGTGCTGCTTTGTTGTCATGATGGAGATGCACATGAGCACGCAAAATATTCCAATTCCCCACTGCAAAACAGGTTTATCGTTCCAGCATCGAATGCCGAATAGCGTCATCATCGTCGCGATACTAACGTGTAAACTCGGCCAAGCGTTGTAGGGTTTGTCAAGAACCCACAGGAATTCATACATTTCACTCAACAGACCAGGGCGAGAGGCCATCTCTTGGACGGCAGTATCACGAATGTAAACCTCCGCGGGTAAGAAAATAAACACCAAATAAGAAATGAAATTGACGACAATAATCGCTTGGCAGAACACGATTAACTCCTTTCTATATCGTTCTGTGTTTGGCATGCAATACAAGGGTAAAGGGATGAACAGCCAGAAGAGAGTATTGTAGATGAAAATCGATTCTGCAATGAAAGGAATCTGATCATCCAAACCAAACTTTGGATCCCAGCCTGAATAGTCCATCGAAGCAGCAAGTCGGTTGGTGGCCAGGTACAAGATTGTAAGAATCGGAACCATCAATGCGCCAACTGAAAGAACATATTGGATTCGTCCCTCACGTTTGAGGGCGAAATTCCAAATTGGCCAAATGCTGAGAAATTTCTCTCGCACGCAAACCCCTCACTTGAGATTTCGAGTGAAGGACTGGATGCCAGTAATGTGGCGTGCCAGAATCAAGTTGTGAATGTCGTGCGTTCCCTCGTAGGTCTTGACCGATTCAAGATTGTTCATGTGGCGCATGATTGGATATTCGCTGGTCACACCATTGGCGCCATGAATGTCTCTTGCGACTCGGGCGATATCTAGCGCGATATCGACATTGTTCATCTTGGCCAAACTGATGAATTCTGGAATCCAATTGTCTTCGTCGACCTTGCGGCCGAGATGATAGGCTAGCAATTGAGCCTTGGTAATCTCTCGAAGCATCGTTGC
>CALCEF010000319.1 GCA_937901365.1 uncultured euryarchaeote
TGGGTCTCTGCGACGGAAGCCAAATCCCTGAACTGGCTACCCGCAGATATTGGATTTGTAGAACACATTACCAAGGTTGGATTTGAGAACCTCTAATCTTCGGTTTGGAAGGTTGCGCGTCCCTTCTGGTCAAACCATTCGGACACAGCGCCATCTGAGCGCATACTCAATTCATCTCCAACCTCTCTTGGCACCTCACGTCGACCAGAGTGCCATGTCGCCTCTTGAATCCAGTCGGCTAAATCATCGCACTCCAGTGTAATTTCGATCACCCCTCCAACGGTTCGCTCCGTTTCTAGAACGAATGCAACCTTACCAGACAATGCTGCCTGACGCGAAATGAGGAAACTCGTTGAATTGGCTTGGATATTCATCGACATGGCATCCAGCGCAGTATCTAGAATACGCTGTTCAGTCAACAATTCGAGAAAGAGATCGGGAGAAACACCTTCACAGACGATTTCAACATCATCCCGTTTCACTGGAAAATCAGTCGCCGAAGGAACATTGTCGACAGAAAAGTCTGGGAAAATTTTCATCACCGCGTCGACACACCTCTCCCCAATCTCGTGGGCTGAAACGCATGTTGAAACTGTGACATGTGGTGCACGGGTCATGGTGAACAACCCATTGTTGTTCAAAGGCACTTATTTTCGCTTTCGGGCACGGAACCTTGACACCCCATAGGTACTGTCGATGCCCATGGAACCCACATCTGTGGTTGCCACAGTCATCCCAACGTGGCAGGAAGTCACCCATATCGAGCGATGTGTTCGGAGTTTGATGGAACAGCAATATCCATCTCATCTACACCAGATATTGGTACTTGATGGAGGCTCTACAGATGGTACCATTGACGTTGTCCAACGACTGGCTGAAGAGAGTGAAAGTAATGGTGGGCCGCGAATTTCGCTGATTCACAATCCATTCCAATTCGTATCCCATGCACGTAACTTGGCCTTAGATCATCTCGACCAAGGGGTTGAATTCATCCTTGAGATGATCGGTCATGCATGGGTCCCCCCTG
>CALCEF010000320.1 GCA_937901365.1 uncultured euryarchaeote
GCAAGTCATTGATGTTGACTTGGCCTCGTTTGACCAACGAGTAATCCCGATCTAAGGTGGCGTAAACCAGCGCTTGTTTGAGCATAGGTGCATGAATCCGCGTCCAATCTCCGCCGGGCCCCTGGCCCATCAAAGCAACTCGAGTTTCGCTCTCAGACAGGCTGAAAGCGGCTTCAAATATGTGCAAACTCTGTGCATGTTGAACATCTAGATAACAACATTTGATAATTGCACCTGCATCGGAATTAGTATTGACAAATTCGATGATTTCATCGGCTGAAGACGCTGCCGGAAGGTGGCTTGATGCGACGATTGAGGTGGCATCTCCGCACGCCTTTACCAAGGCCTTGCGAGCCTTTGAATCCATAGAAATCTCAAGATCAATCCAACTCACACCGCTCTCAATTGCAGCATTCAAAATTGAAATCCGTGTTTCTTCATCGCCATGGAAATGCCCCCCTTCATCGGTAGAACGGCAAGTGAAAATAGCAGGAATTTGGATGCCATCCTTGAGTTTTTGAATAGATGATTCAACTTCAATCTCTTCAACCGGGCGACTCTCCATGATTGGCGGTTGCCTTTCTACTGTCTCTTCGCCATCTGCGTTCTTGATGACAATAGGGTCTATTTCGACTCGATTGACAAATAGATTGTCGAATCGTACTTCAACCATATCTGCGCCAGCAGCAGTCGCCCTGCTGGCATCCCTGATCATGTCGCCGACACTGTGGCCACGCAAAGAAACGCAGATTTCAGTACCGGTCATCGAGGCGGGGACCTGCACTCCCTGTTTAATCGTATTGCGGTCACACTCGGAGTTGATATAGACAAAATATCGCCTGTGAAAATTGTATCGATTAGTGTTGATATATGGTTGGTTTTGGATATTAGAAAATGTCCTGAAAATGTGGTTTTTTTGCCGAAATGAGCGAATCATTCAATAACCCCGACACACCACCAAAGACTAACCGTTGAGGACCCCCTACGGGGGTCCTCAGACATTACAATAAAGGAATGTGGAATCATGAGTGATTCAGATTACAAAGCTGACAGTATCCAAGTCCTTGAGGGGCTTGAAGCAGTTCGTAAACGCCCTGGCATGTACCTCGGCGATCCACACGATGGTTCTGCACTACATCACTGCATATGGGAGGTTGTCGACAACGCGGTAGACGAACACCTAGCAGGATATTGCGACGCTGTGGAAATCGTATTGCAGAAGGACGGGTCGGTTACAATCGTAGATCACGGAAGAGGCATCCCCGTTGGTGAGCACTCCGAGTATGGAATCAGTGCTGCTGAGGTCATCATGACCAAGTTGCATGCAGGTGGTAAATTCGACAATTCATCCTACAAGGTATCAGGCGGCCTACACGGTGTAGGGGTGTCTGCAGTCAACGCAGTCTCTGAATGGCTCAAAATGACCATTCAAAGGGATGGCAAATTGTATGAGCAGACATATGTCAGAGGTGAGCCACAGGGTAGTCTAGAGGTCGTGGGTGAAAGTAAATCCACAGGGACAGCAATATCGTTCAAACCAGATCTGGAAATTTTCACCACGGTGACTGAATTCGATTATGATATACTCAACACTCGCCTCCGTGAGACTGCTTTCCTCAATGCCGGCCTCAAAATTACAATCGTAGACCAGCGGGGAGATTCCGCTGAAATTGTCGAACACCAATACGATGGTGGAATCTCTGAGTTTGTCAGTCAATTGAACGAACGAAGGAATCCAATTCACAGTGATGTAGTTTACATCAAGGGGATGAGGGAGATCGAAGATGGTGAAATCCATATCGAGGTCGCTATGCAGTGGTCCGATGCATACAATGAGGTGATTCAGTGCTATACGAATATCATTCGTAACCGAGACGGGGGCACACACATGTCTGGGCTTAGAAGTGCCCTGACAGGCTCGCTTAACCGCTATGCAAAGAGTCGTAACCTACTCAAAAACGTCGACAAACTATCGGGCGATGACGTTCGAGAAGGGATTGCAGTCGTCATCAGTGTCAAGCACCCCGACCCTTCTTTCTCGAGTCAGACAAAGGACAAACTCGTTTCAAACGAAGTGGCGGGCATCGTTGAGAGTATCGTCAACGAAAAACTCGCAGAACACTTTGAAGAAAATCCAAGCGTTGCAAAAATTGTCATTGACAAGGCAGTCCTTGCCAGTAAAGCGCGCGAAGCAGCGCGGAAAGCACGCGACCTCACTCGCAGAAAAGGTGTCCTAGAAGGCGGCGGTTTACCTGGCAAACTTGCAGATTGTCAAAGCCGAAATCCCGAAGAATGCGAGATCTACATTGTCGAGGGTGATTCGGCCGGTGGTTCAGCCAAGACTGGGCGAGATCGTCGCACACAAGCCATTTTGCCACTGCGTGGTAAAATTCTCAACGTTGAAAGACAACTACGAAACCAAGCCAAGGTGTATCAAAACAACGAGATTCAAACGATGATTAAGGCGTTGGGCGCAGGGGTCGGGAACCCACCTGAGTTAGCGGAAGGTGAGGAATCGTTGGCGGAGTCGGACACGTATTTCGATGTGGAAAAACTTCGATATGGAAAAATCATCATCATGACTGACGCCGATGTCGACGGAGCACACATCCGTACTCTGATTCTAACATTCATGTGGCGCTTTATGCGGCCCGCAATCGAATCTGGAAATGTGTTTATTGCCCAGCCCCCACTTTACATGATTACTCGAGGTCGAAAATCCAAATATGCCTACACTGACGTGGAACGAGATACCATCATTGAGGAATTCAAAGCGGACAGCCCTGACGCGAAAATTGGGATTCAACGTTACAAAGGTCTCGGTGAAATGAATCCCGACCAATTGTGGACTACGACGATGGATCCAACCAACAGAACTCTTCTCAAAGTAACAGCCAATGATTTCAGTGACGATGGGGAAACTTCGAGTCTCTTT
Organism: uncultured euryarchaeote; assembly: GCA_937901365.1. GTDB lineage: Archaea > Thermoplasmatota > Poseidoniia > Poseidoniales > Thalassarchaeaceae > MGIIb-P. The sequence continues at coordinate 2,936 of CALCEF010000320.1, forward strand.
GTGACTTTGATGGGTGATGATGTACCAGACCGCCGGGCCTTCATTGAACGACATGCTGCGGAAGCCGATGTGGATGTTTGAGGTGATTAAATGACAGATGAAGAATTACCTGCAAACCCAACAGATAACCAAGTTCGCCATACGGTGGACGACGAAATGAGAACATCGTACATCAACTACGCCATGTCTGTCATTATTGGTCGCGCATTGCCAGAGGTTCGTGATGGATTGAAACCTGTTCACCGACGTGTCCTCTATGGGATGCATGAGGCAGGACACACCTCAGATCGTTCTTACTCAAAATCAGCTCGTTCGGTTGGTGAAGTGATGGGTAAATATCACCCTCATGGTGACCAATCAATCTACGACACCATGGTCCGAATGGCCCAAGATTTCAGTTTACGTTATCCATTGGTTGACGGGCAAGGCAACTTCGGCAGTATCGACGGGGACCCCCCGGCGGCGATGCGATATACCGAAAGTCGACTCGATCGATTGTCCAAGCATATGCTAGAGGATATCAAGAAGGATACCGTAAATTTCCAACCGAATTTTGATGATTCAGAACAGGAACCCGAAGTCCTCCCAGCAAGATTGCCCAATTTACTTCTCAATGGAAGTGACGGGATTGCTGTAGGTATGGCCACAAAGATCCCCCCTCACAATCTCACAGAAGTTGCATCTGCAGTCCATCTGCATGTCGAGCGCATCATGGAAGAGGGTGAAGAAAATGGAGATCCAGAGAATCCGCCAAACATTGATGTTAGCGAATATATGCAACACTTGAGTGGACCTGATTTCCCAACAGGTGCAACCATTCATGGGATCGATGGCATCCGTGATATGTACGAAACAGGACACGGTAGATTCCATGTTCGATCACAGTGTGAAGTTCACGACGATGGCGATGGTAAGCGGATTGTCGTTACCGAAATCCCTTACCAAGTGAAGAAGGCCGGCATGCTCG
>CALCEF010000321.1 GCA_937901365.1 uncultured euryarchaeote
CATGCAACTGTAGTTGATATGCATACAATCAAACCATTGGATACCGATTTAGTTTGCAAACTTGCAAAGGAATGTGGTGCAATCGTCACCGCTGAGGATCACTCGATTATCGGCGGTCTCGGTGGAGCTGTTGCTGAATGTATCGTATCGGAGCATCCAGTTCCCCTCGAACGTGTGGGCGTTCAGGACAGATTCGGCGAATCAGGTGGCAGTGACGAGTTACTCAAAATGCTCAATATGAAGGCTGATGATATCGTAATTGCCGCAAATCGAGCCATTGCTCGCAGATAGGATTACTCCTCCACACGCATCCATAGCCTTGATGAAGAGGTGGGCACACGCGCATCTAGAGGGGAACGTATGTCAGAGGATGATAGTCGTCTCAAGGAACTTCTTGACGGCAAGCTTTCTCCTCAGCAAATCGCTGATGATCCAGTATTGGCCAGCCTCGCTGAAAGAATCTATGGGGCGGATTTTCTTGACAATGTAGGAATTTCTCGTGGTGAAACAAAGCGGGCACTTGCAGAGCAATTTTCTGAAATTGAAGGGGATGATTTGCTCATCGATGAATTGCCAGAAGGTGGTTTGCCACTGCCTATGCCAGAAGACATGCCGCCTGTTCCTGTGAATGAGGACGTAATTGCCAATTCAGGTGGACGTTCTTTAACTCACAAACTAAGAATCGTAGGTGGTTTATTCGGCCTCATAGCCGTTGTAACCAATCTATTCTATGGATTGGGTAATTTCCTTAGCGTCTGTGCAACAGATGTTCACAGTACATGCGGGGAAAGTTTGAAACTAAACTGGATTGATTTCTTTAGAATGGATGAACATATCGCATGGAGTCCAACCGGAAGCATTGGAATCCCAGATGTCATATTGGCAGTTTTTTGTGTTATCAACATCGTTTACGGTTTGCGTGGCCGTAACTAATACATCCTTGCCAAATGCTGTTTGCGCTTGGTGTGATTACCCGTAATGATGCACACTTGATCGTCATCGTACGCTGTCATTGCCTCACCAAGTATTGCAAGTCCCGTTGCTTTCTCTAGAATCTCAGCATCGGCATCCGTACCATCGAAGGCAACTTCATAGATGCAACCATCCACGATTTCTTGTTCCAAGGATTCAAGTTTAACCACACAATCATCAACATGGGCATGGCTTCTATTCGTTAGTTCATCATGTACGATATTCAATTGGTTGCGTACACCTTCGACAATATTTGACAGAGGAATAGGTTCCTTTCCTCCTGTTCTTCGGGCCGCAAATGCGTTTCCGTTTTCAACATCTCTTGGACCAATTTCCAACCTTAGTGGAACTCCCTTGATTTCCCAATCCCAATATTTCTGCCC
>CALCEF010000322.1 GCA_937901365.1 uncultured euryarchaeote
TACTTTGAGGCGATGCAGGCCGCTGGAAATTACGCATTTGCGAATCGAAGTGCATTGACACAGAGGTTGAGAGATGCCCTTCGAGCACACCTCGGAACTGATGGTGAATTAGAAGTGATTTACGATGTATGTCACAACATTGCCAAAGTAGAGCAACACGTTGTTCACGGGTCCACATGCAATTGCTGTGTTCACCGAAAAGGTGCGACTAGAGCCTTGGGTGGAGATCACACTGAATTGGCCTCGAAATTCAGTAATATTGGGCAGCCTGTTCTGATCCCTGGTGACATGGGGACTGCATCCTATGTCCTCGCTGGTCCAATCAGCGGCTCTAATGATGCATTTTCATCTTCTTGCCATGGCGCTGGGCGCCAACTATCGAGGACTCAAGCTCGAAACTCAATCGATGGGGTCGCACTACGCGACGAGTTGGCCGCCAAAGGAATCGATGTGTATGCAAACACACCAAATGTGCTTTCAGAAGAAGCTCCAGATGCATACAAGGATGTGGACGATGTTATTCGACTGACCAATGAAGCAGGACTTGCCCGTCCCGTGGCAAAACTACGCCCGTTTTGTGTCATCAAAGGATGATTTTGTTCTCTTTCTGCGATTGTTCAGGAAAACGCCCAGGCCAATCCACCAAACAATTTCGAGTGAAATCAAGAGAAGTGTAAAACCAGCCCCTATCTCGACGCTGATTTGATCAACGCCGGTAGATTCTGATGCTTGTATCCAGGCTTCTTCAATCTTCATTTGGTTTTCTTCCCATGTGTCACATGGAAATGCCCGCGCGAGGTGTTCCCGCTTGGACTGGTGCCGCTCCAGACTGTACTCCGTCCGCTTCTTCCATAATGATGGTCAGCAACGTATTGACGAGTTTGCGGAGGTCCTCCACCTCCCCTTGCAAACTGGCCATCTCTTTTGCTATCGTCAATCTGCGCTCTTCGCTAGTGCTCATGGTTCCCATCCCATCATGAGGGATTTCTCCCTCAAACGGCCCATCTAATCGGACCGGTCTATAAAGGAAACGTTTCTGTTAGGTTTCGGAAACCGTTTCGAAACATTTTCG
>CALCEF010000323.1 GCA_937901365.1 uncultured euryarchaeote
TCTTCGTCCTCTTCAATGGAACCTTCTGATTCACCAATATCTGCAAGGGCAACCAATTCTTCACGTGAGACAGTTTCTTGCTCGGCAGCAGGGAACATGCGTCGAATAATTTCGATCGGAACAACAACCCAAATCAACATCCAAATGAGGATGTTCAGAATATGTGCACACGGTACTGAAAGTGACTTCCAATATAGTGTACCGAGTGTTTTTGGCAGAATTTCACTAAGCACTAGAACCCCCACTGTCAAAAGTGCAGATGCTACAGCCATTGCATATTGTCCATCATGAATTGCCTCAACCTGGGTTCCAACACCCAGAGCACCAACTGTATGCGCGATTGTATTGAGTGTCAATATTGCAGTGAGAGGGCGTTCAGGATCTTCCTTGAACCGAACCCAAAGCGGAGCGGTTCGACTCCCTCCGGCTTCCAACACAGCCACGTGGCCGCGCGATGTAGAAAGTAACACTGCTTCAAGAATGGAACATAGAAACGATGCGCCGATGGCTAGTGTCGCGTAAATGACAATTAATGACTCTGGACTCATCAGTTGTTGCACCTCACGCTGCGTAATGTGAGCAGGGGCTGTACCCCGAGAAACTCAAACCGGTATATTGTCTTGCAATATGTTCAATCATTACTTTCTGCATCCTCATCATCTGTAGCTGAGCCCGACCAGCCCTTCTTTTCGCCCCAATCACCGAGGGATTCAAGCCGGGACATCCATCGATTGTCACCAGTTTCTGAACGCTCTGCAACTACATACCAGCACCCATAAATGGTGTCGTACATATTTTGTGTCTCTCCATTGGCTTTGCGTAGCTTGGTGACGATATAATCAGCGACGGGGACAAGTAATACAACTGCCCCAAAACCGATTGCAGTCTTACCTTCACTAGCAGTGGAAGGATCTGAGAGGTTAGCAGTTCCCATCAGTAGCGCACTCAAGCCGACTAGCCAAAACAGGGTCGTCGTATTTGAGAGGAACAAATGGGTCCAGTGCGGGTGATTACCTTTTGAGTTAACAAATCGAGTTCGAGTAAGGAACATACCGACCGTTCTGTTCGTTTTCATGGGTAAAATAATCATGTTAAGCAGCAGTGGTATGATTGCACCAACTAGGAACAATGTTGGATTAAAGAAAGCCCCCGTTGCAGTATATGCGATCAGGCCGACAATTCCTGCGTAAGATACGATAATGTCTACCAATTTTCGAGCAAAAATGCCGGCTTTACCTGCAAGTTTGTAGTCATCTGGCATCACACGAGGTTCGCGCGCCTTTCGCTCACGGGGCTGACGTGCAGCTTTTGCCTTCTTTGCTGGCTTTTGCTTTACCTTTTTTGCCGGCTCTACTACATCAGCCTTCTTTGCTTTCTTGGCAGCCTTTTTGGGCTTGTCATCATCTTTGATTTTGCCTGCTTTTTCTAAGAGTCCCATAATATCACTCTCCGTACTTTTCACCTATTGATTTGTATAATTCGAATTCTGGTGAGGAAACGAATGAATCCAGCATGTCTTCGGGCATGCTGCCAAGTTCGTTGTTAATCATATTGAAGAATTTCTTGCGATTAGCCTCACTCGCACCGGATGGATCTTCCCCGACTTTTTGGAATAGGGCAAATCCTTTCGATTCAACGAAATTATTCACCCAATCTTCAGGCATCTCACCAAGCAGTTGGTTGATGACATTGAAGAA
>CALCEF010000324.1 GCA_937901365.1 uncultured euryarchaeote
TTCTATTTCCAGCACCCGATCATAGTATTCAACTGCGATTTCAAACTCTGAAAGGTGTTTCCCGTAAAGGTGCCCGAGGTTAGAGAGTACAGGGACACAATCTTCAGCGCCTACAAGCATCGCCAACAGAATATCCTCGGCGCCAGACAAATCCATTCTCTCCATGAGCGTCTCAGCCTCTTCAAGTTGCGCCAATTGGTCATCAGAGAGGTTGTATGTATTCTCCCATGTTCGCTCCGACATGTGCCTTGGGAGGGGCCTGAGGCTATTCACAACTGCGTCTGGATGCTCGCGACGCGGGCGCGCGAGATTCGATGCACTGCGGGCTCTTTCCGTCGTGTCTGTCAAGGAACGTTTATGGAGGGTATTCAATTCGACGGCTCACCATAGGTGAGGTCACGTTATGTCAGCATCTACTCACCGTGTTCGGCACATCGTCGTCGGGCTGCTCGTTATGGTGCTAATTGCTGGCTCAACTCAAGCCCGACCTTCGGGCATCACAGGTGATGAAGCGGAGGGTGGGACAGATGTTGCCAAGACAGGGTGTACCTGCCATTCAGGAAATGCAATTGCACCTGATGATTCTGTGACAGTCTTGGTTGCAGACGTACCATACCACTTCGCCCCGGATCAGGCCTATACCCTGATTATCGAAATCATAGGTGGCCCAGAAATTGGCGGTACTGCTTCAGCAGGGTTCTCGATGAGAGTCTCCGATGGCATGCTTTCGGCTGGTGCTGGTTACGAGGATATGGTCCAGAACGGTGATGATGCGATGACACTGACTCACACTGAAGCAGGTAGCAACCCCACAGATCGTTCATGGACGATTGTTTGGACTGCCCCCTCAACTGGTGCGGGTGATGTAACCTTCTGGCTGTCAGGAAACAGTGTAGATGGAGATGGGTCTCCAGCAGGAGATGCATGGAATCGCCTTTCATTCTCATTGGGAGAAGGGGAAGATTCTGGCAGCACCCGAACAATCTTTGCCGGCGATGGTGATGTTACACCCCCTGCTGCGGACCACGGGCACGTCGATCTGCACCACATGGGTGCACCATTCCGGGCTCACTGGCTTGGTCTACTCGGGTTCGGAGCGGTGGTCGCTGTGATTCTGTTCTGTGGATTCTTCTTGCGATATGGATTCAGCCGCCATTATGAGGGGCGATCAAATTTAGTCCGACTACGGATGAAACATCTTCGAAGAGGTGACCAACTATGAGTGACGATGTCGTAATGCGTCTGCTAAGGCAGGTCAAGTCTGGCGATGTCAGCCTTGAAGATGCGAGGGCCGCACTAGATGGTGTCAACCTCACAGAGGAAGAGTATGTTACTGCGGTAGACCATGGTGTGTTCAATACTCCAGAACCTGGCACTATCGTTCGCTCCAGTATTTCTCCAAGCGCTTCATCTTGGTTGGTCACATTCGTGTTTGTTTGGGGATTGTTCTGGACCATCTATTGGTCCGGTGGTTTGGCTTACGGACTCTTCAACCACTGGGACCAGCAATTGCTTTCATTCTTCATGGCGATGATGTTGACAACCCTGATTATCATGGGCATCGTTTACCTCAAGTGGGTTATGCCTGATACCGTCATTGTAAAGCATCGCAGAAACAAGTTCATCGGACCGAAGGACCCTGAAAGTTGGGTCGAATATGAGGTGTAATCATGGCTAGACAATTCAGACTCCGTCCTGCACCCGGCGCTACCAATGATGCCGATTCAAGCCGCGCATCGACCACATTGGATCGGCGCCGATTCATGAAATACACATTCAATGCTGCTGGTGGTGTCATCGCCATGGCAAGTTTGGGTGCGGTCGGCTTTGCATCATTCCTGATGGGGCAAGCAGCTTCAGGTGCCGAAGATACCGGTGTCAAATATTGGGTGCCCAAGGGCCAAGAGGATACGGTTTGGTATGGAGCCTTACACGAACAAGTGATGAAGAAATCAGATTTGGTTGCCGAGGCTGCAAATTCGGATACAGGAATGGCGGGAGCCCAAGGAGTATGGAGTGGGCTGCCAGTAAATATCGTATACATCCCCCACGAAGAAAATGAATCCAAACCACCAGCTGAAGGAGTTCCACGGATTCAGTATGGGGAAGGGAGAGATGCAGCAGGTGCATTTGTTGGGCATGGTCGTGAAATCTTTGATGTCACACTGGAAGATGGCAGTCCCGACTTGGCGTTGCAGCCTCACGATAATATCCTCCTTTTGTTCAGCCGTTGCCCTCACCTATGTTGCATCCCCGGTTGGCAATTGGTCGCCAATGATTTCACCGCCGACACTTGGTTACCTGGAGGAGTAGATGCTGGAGGCAACAAATTGTTCTGCATTTGCCATTCATCTCGATATGATCCTACGATGCTTGAGAAAAATTCGAACCGGAACCGAAATGATGGCTCGACATTCAACTACTTCGGCGTTCGCCTAACTGGCGGCCCCGCACCAGTGGGACTCCCACTCATCCCATTTGTCGTGACAGATGATGTGATTCAGGGATTAGACACATACCAGGAATGGTATACATTCTGTGATTGAGGTGAATATGATGCTACAAGTTTGGTTATTGGGTCTCTTTATCGCGGTCATTACAGTCACCGTGGCCTTCACATTGAGAAAGGAAAACGAGGAAATGCCGCGAAAGGAAATTTTGCGGGCGGTCGAATCCACAGGAAAACTCGGATTGGTTGAGAAATCCTTCCTATGGGTTTTCTCTTGGCTTGATACCCGCTTCCGTGTTCAAGATTATTGGGCGATGTCTAGAGATGCTTACCACAGCATGCATCGACAAATGCCACTCACACATGCTGAGAAATACAAATTACGGATTATTTGGTATTGGTACCCATTGTATTGTCTGGGCGGAATTTCCTTCCTCGCATTCATCATTCTCGTCATCACCGGAACAATTCTGGGAATTTACTACGTGCCGGGTGGACAGGGCGATCCTACACCCGCTTACTCCAGCATGGAGTTCATCATGACACAGTTGCCATTCGGATACATCATCCGTTCAATCCACCATTGGACCACACACTTCATGGTGGCTGCAGTATTCTTACACATGTGTCGTGTATACTTCACAGGTGCATACCGAAACCCGCGTGAACTGAATTGGTTGATAGGTGTGGGTCTGATGTTCTTCACAATCTTCTTCGGATATTCAGGATACTTACTACCCTGGGATAGTCTCGCCTTTGGCGCGGCGACGATTGGAATCAATATGGCCAACAGCACACCACTGATTGGGCCATGGGTGGCTAACGCAATGTTCGGAGACACCAGCCTTTCGTACCAAACTGTCACTAGGATGTATTTCCTGCACGTTTTCATCCTCCCTGTAATCGTCACAGGACTGATTATCGTCCACTTGTTTATTGTCTGGGTTCAAGGAATAGCGGAGCCACATTGATCGGAGGAATATATCATGGGACTCATCGAAAACCTCGGCCGAATCGCGGACACCTATGTTCGTGAAAAGGAAAGTCTACAATCGGCAGACAATGAACGCAGGCGAGTGTTTGTAGGTCATGCTTTCTGGCCGCATGAAGTTCTGCGTGATGCCATTATCTTGGCAGCAATGGTTGCTGTTCTCAGTTTTTATTCTTGGTTAATCCCTCCACCTCTACACAGTGCAGCCGACCCATATGCGCAAGCAGGATTCGTATTCCCAGATTGGTATGTGTTGTTCAGTTACGGATATCTCCGGTGGGGCGAATATTTGCCGCAATTCGATATCCCTGCAGGTCCGATTGGAGATTTCTTTGGCCAGCCAGTCATTGCATGGAATGCTGCTTGGTGGGGTGCAGCAATCACCGGTTTGCCCGTGATGATTTTGACGCTACCTCCATTCTTGGGCGGTCGAGCAAAGCGCGGTGTTGAAGATCCATGGTTTGCAACATGGGGTGCCGTTTACCTCGCTCACGTTTGGTTCATCAGTGTCTTTTCAATCAACATTTTCCTAGAGTTATACGGGAAAAACCGTACCGACTTCTGTCAATTGAATTCACATGCCGGGCTGAATTGTGGTACGCGTGAGCCTTGGCTCGCAGATGTGTTCAACGCCGTACCTTGGATATTAACTGGGATTTTCATATGGATCGCCCTGTACATGGGCATTCGGTGGTTTTTGGTCAAATCGATTGGAGCACGAACCACGCCACAATTGGGCAAACAAGTTTCCATGGGTACACTGATTGTGACCGTCCTCCTCTGCACCATGACATGGCCCGTTTATGACAACGGGTTCTGGGATCAAGGTGGACTTGGTGCGATGGATGAGGTGTCCGCATTGGAAGAGCTGCGAGGACAACCTGTAGATACGCTTGTCGACATCAATGAAGGACATCATTGGGAGTCGATTGAAGCTGATTGCCTCACCTATGAGCAAAGTCTCGCAAACGAGGTTTGGTTAAGCGATAAATTCGAAGGTGAAGACGCCTACAGTCGTTCAGATTTCTGTCTGGTCACAGCCAGCCATTTCCTAAATTGGGGAATTTACCAACCCGTCCAGAGACACCTGATTGATTTTAGTGGTGTCAATCATCACACTGACACCAGTATTGGACGAAATGGAGTGTCTCAGGAATGGGCGCAAACCGGCAATGATGATACTGGTGAGATCGCAATCGACGGGACATGGTCTATGCAGATTGAAGACTTTGGATTTAAATCCGTGTATGTCGATTTGGCTTGCGGTGAGCGCTCAAGCGAATGGGGAATCGGTGAAGGTGCAGGTGTTCTGACAGTTCGAGACTCAACGGGTTCTGCAATTAGCGAGGGTGTTTGTGAAAACAGCATGATGAAGTTAGCGCCTGGTGATTACACCATCGAATTCTCAACACTATGGACTGGTGTCAATTCTTCATACACTGTCTTTGCAAGCGTCAATGTAGCAGCATACCAACCACTATTGTTGGGTGACAATGGACAGGCCCTCAACCGCAATGATCCTACGAACCTAACAATGGCAGATGTAGGGTTGGATATTGCAAGCCTATCGAATTACATGGTCGAAAATCCGACCTACCACAAAAATCCAAAGAGTTTGGATGCCAAGTTGATTTACTCACTATTCATCCCCTGTTTAGGCGTCGGTGCAGTCGTCTTCATGCTAATGCGTAGCATGGCACGGGGTTACGAGTATGAAATGAACAAGTGCTATGGTTGTGACCTTTGTGATGATGCTTGTCCTGTTCGTTTGTTCAATGCCGGTGACAAGTTGAACATCATATACAACACATGGAACAACGAAGACGATGGCGTTCCGATGTACTCGTGTCTGACCTGTTCGGCCTGTACCAACGCTTGTCCACAATTGGTCGACTACGACTCATACGTCGACATGCGTAGAGCCCTCGTTGTCGGCGGGCCACCCGCTTCCAATATCCCTCACACCGTTCTACAAGCGGTCCTTGCTGCAGAGGCTGAAGAAGAGAGGGACTCAGACTTCATCTCAGTCGAAGATTACCCGATTGATTCGAGTATCGGATATTACCCGGGCTGTGTCGATTATCTAGATCAAGAAATGATCTTCAGCCACATCAATGAGGGTGAAATGAACCTTGGAGATGCGACAACCTCCGCATTTACTCTGTTTGAAGAAATGGAAAAGGAAGTGTCCTATCTAGGTCGCGATTTCCTGAAGTGCTGTGGTCACGACCAGAAGTGGCAAGGCATGGACGAAGTGTTTGAGAAATTGAAGGCCTACAATCAGAAGAAGATCCAAGCCAGCGGAATCGATACACTCGTATCCAGCTGTGCTGAGTGTTTCCGCACCTTTGCCAAGGATTACGAACTTGATGGAATCAAGGTCATGCATACTACGGAATTCCTTATTGAAAATGGATTTGATATGGAATTGAAGGCTGAAGAGGATGTCACTGTCACCTATCACGACCCCTGCCGATTGGGACGGCAAATGGAAATTTACGATGGGCCGCGAGACCTTGTCACATCAGTCGATGGTGTTGATTTGGTTGAGATGGAACACCATGGTGAAGATGCACTATGCTGTGGTGTGTCCAGCATGATGTCATGCAACGAGGACAGTCGAGCACTTCGTGTGCAGCGATTCGATGAAGTTCGTGCAACAGGAGCAGATATCATGCTAACATCGTGTCCAAAGTGCGTTTCTCACTTTGAGTGCCTCAAGTTTGAAGGGGACCCAAAACATGATTTCGAAATTCTCGATGTTGTGTCTTTCCTAGCCCGTCAAGTTGAGGCTAAGAAACAGGCGTGAGATCCTTGGTCACCATTGACCGTGATTGGATTTCAGGTTTCATGATTGGACCTATGGCGACGGCGACAGTTGCGATTGCATTGTCGTGGAAAGCCGCATGGATTGGCATGGTTTGCGATTTCATCATCGGGTTTTTCCTCATCCTTATCGCCTTGGGATATGACCGCCCAAATATGGCTAGAGGCACAATCTGTGGATTTGTTGTCGCCGTGCTTCTATCGATCCATCCGCTATGGCTGAGCTTCTTTGCATAGGGAAGTCTTGAGAAGAGGTAGGGGCCCCCGCCAACCATGACAACGCGAAAGGAGTTGGAGGCGCGCCGCTTGGGCGAGGCTGCCAGAATTCGATTAGCGTTGAATTCTATGCGCACAGAAGCGCGAGAGAAAGTCAAGGGCGGACCTGGAACTGTCGCATTTGTCAAAGAAGAACTGTGTATTGGTTGTGATCAATGTACAATCGTCTGTGATGACGATGCCATCGAACTATATGATACGCCCTTGGCAAGTCCAATTCTAAATATCGATGTCAATCGAAAGGCCAAGGTCCTCAGAGACCCTTGCACCGGTTGCCGATTGTGCGTATTGGCTTGTCCGACGGATGCAATCATCATGATTGACCGTTGAAAACCATTGATTACTGTGAATAGGAGCGAGTAGCATGGCAGAAGATGACCCAGTTCGCTTCGGGGCAGAGTTTGGACCGGATTCGATGTCTGGTACAACAAAAGGCGTGGGATTGGCCACCTTCAAGAGATTGGTTTGGATTTCAAACCTCGGAGGTCTTCTGCTGGTCGCAATTGCGCTTGAAATGGCGATTGCGTACAAGATGTTCTGGTGGGCATTGGCCACTGGAATCGCTGGAGTGATTGTCGCACTATTCCCTTCAAACTACGAAATCATGGGAATGGACGCACCACCTGAAATGGCTGATGAAGATTCTCAGGATGCAGCCTAATTGTTCGCCTCGACCGCCATGGCCAGCATCGCAATCTCTGCAACAAGCATGTGCCAATGGTTTCGGCGCGAACTAATTGATTCGTCCTCAATTTCACTAGGGCTAAGAAAAATCGAAGATGGGGAATTCAAATTCGCCATTTCTCCCTTTTTTGCATTGGCTCGGTAGAACCACCCGCCAACACGCCCATTTGCACAATAAGCGACTGGTTCGATCACCATAGAATCCCAAGAAAGGCCGCTGGGAACACCCTCTTGAATCAGGAAATTTTCAGCCTCAGTACCACCTTTCCCATAGGTGAGGCGATTCATCTTTCGATTAGATAAATTCAACAACTCTTCACCGGATTGGATCTCTAAGATTCCCAGACCATATGTTCCCGAGTCATTCTTCACGAACAATGTGGGTTTGCCCTCAATTCCATATTCGTCATATTTCGCCTGAATATGGGTGAGGAAATTGTCGACCTCTGCAGCCAATAGTGTTCTGCAAGTTTCCTTCTCAAGGCACTTGTCTTCAGAAACAACCCAGTGTGTAGACAGAAGCCATGGATCAACCCCCAACAAATTGGCGACTTCATCCAGAAGTGGTTGAGCCGCTTTGAAATGGTCTGATTTTCGTCGCTGATACCACCCCATCTGAGGAGGCGGTAATATTGGCACCCCTAAATCTGGTAACGGGCCTTTCGTGAGATCATTGTTGAGTAATATGAGATCGGGAGTAGCACCTTGAACTGAAACCGGAGTCCCTTCTTCGACGTCGAGGATTCCGATTGTTACGGCA
>CALCEF010000325.1 GCA_937901365.1 uncultured euryarchaeote
TTATAGTTCATGTGATTCAATTCACCCATTGTGTGCGCATAGGTTTTGACAAGATGTTGAGTCCCATTTGATTCGATTACGAATTGGATACTGTCTTGTTGCAGGGAACTTGGTACGCGAAATGCCACCGAAAGAGACACATTGGCAATTTGATAGTCAGAGCCTTGAGTCAAATCGAATCCAGACAATTCGATGATTGGTCCCTTTGTCCATGAATATCCACCATCTGAATCGCCATCGTTATCATTGTCACAAACTGGATCAGATGTCGGTTTGAAGCAATCTGGACTACCGATTGAAAGATTATCGCCCGTTGGAGAATTTGTTGCCCATGCTGTGATTTCATTGAAATTTGCTGGTCGATTATGTGTGAATGACAACCTGTTATCGGCGACCATCGATTGAGAATATTCTGCTGGCTCATCGCTGTATGCTTTGTTGGTTGAAAGCGTCCACTCAGAGGGATCATCAAAGGATCCTGCAGGTAACAAGTCGACGGTTTCAGAACGGATTACAGTATCCGCGTTAACCGATGCAGGTAATATCGAAAAAACGAGTGTGAGGACCAGCAGAACCGAGAGGTTGCGGGTGTGCATAGACCTGCGCTACCGAGCAGCCCCTTCAATCCCTCGCCTGCGCGGGCGTAGCACGTAATGTGTAACAACGCTGTGCGCTTGCTTGAAATACCGTGCGCAGGTCGCCGTTTTACATCGTGGCTGCGGTGGTCTAGTGGTTAGGACGGTAGATTGTGGCTCTGCCACCCCGGGTTCAACTCCCGGTCGCGGCCCCTTCAATCAATTTCCAGCTCTTGCTGAGAAATTTCGTGCCCCATGCGAGTGACCTTGGTTTCCAAATAAGCGCGGTTTTCCTCATTGATTCCGACAACCAATGGCATTCGATCGGAAACAGTGATTCCCAATTCCTGCAGAGCGCTGACTTTGTCGGGGTTATTCGTGAGCAGACAAACATCCGAAATTCCAACCGCACGAAGCATATCGGCCGCGATTTGGTAGTCCCTTGCATCAGCTGGGTGGCCAAGCATCAAGTTAGCATCCAGAGTGTCTGCACCTTGGTCTTGCAAATTGTATGCCTGTATCTTCGCGTGTAAGCCAATACCTCTACCCTCTTGCCGCAAATACAGAAGGCAGCCCCACCCATGCTCCTGAATGGTTTGGAGAGCGACTGCCAGTTGTGGGCCGCAGTCACATCGTGCTGAACTGAATGCATCACCAGTAAGGCATTCAGAATGCATTCGAACCAAGACAGGGTCAGGCCCAACCATGTCCCCTAGTGTCAAAGCGACATGGTCGAAACCCGTATCTGGGTCATGAAAAACTCGGATTCGAAACTCGCCGTGGGCTGTTGGCAAACGTGCATCTGCTGGGACCTCTTGTTTCTCAACTATCTGTGACATCACTGGGCCTCCTTGCGTATACGGTAGTGGTACTCTCCGGCCTCTTCCTCTACATTCAGAAGTGTATCACCACTTCTATTCAAGAGTGCTGGAATGTCCATCTTGGTTTCAGGATCATCTGCCATAACCAAGACAATGTCTCCTGGCGACATTGTGGACAGAATTCGTTTCGTCTCATGGACGGGCACGGGGCAATGAAATCCGAGAACGTCCAATGTGACGTCTTCTACACCATGTGCCATGGTATGCCGGGGGCGCCCTCCTTTCTTCAATGCGACGGGGGTTTCCATGATAGGGATTCAAGCGAGAACAGGTGCTGCGATGGGTGTGCGAGAGAATAAGAAGAGTCGTGCAAAGGACGACTTATCTTGGTCAGAAGTAGGCGAAATGGCCTATGGGTATCTGCGTATTCCTGTCGCATTGGTCTTTGTCGAAATTGTATACTGGTGGGCAACTGAGCCGGACGCGAGTTTGGAACCGTTGCAGGTCCTATTGGCTTGGTTGTGGACCGGTGTTTCCAACCTGATTTGGCCAGGTTCGGCAGAATTGGTATTCCATGGACCATCACAATCTTGGACAGGAGTGAATCTCATTGGTTCTGGATTCCATTATGGTGAGGTGCCTTTGTACATTGATGCAGAATGTGCAGGCGTCCATGAAATTATGTTTCTTGGTGTACTAATGTTGTTGACACCAGGTGTGGAGCGCACGATTCGTAATCGATCACTCATCGGAATGGTCTTGATTGTACAATTCCTAAATTTCCTCAGATTGATCGCCCTGTACCCGATTGGAATGCAATACGGTGAAGGGCAAATGAATGAAATGCACGAATTCATATTCCGACAGGGTTTCCTTATTCTTCTCGTGTTTTTCTGGATTATTTGGTACATTCAATTGGAAAGGAACGGGGTTCGTGATAAACAATCCAAACCGACACTAGGCGACCTGCCTAAATTTGAGCAAATTGTGGTCAGGGAGCGCCTACCAAGAGCATCTGTAATCACCCTAATCATCTGTGCACTGGTTGCGATTTGGGCAACCCATGAAGTCACGATGAATGATCAAAACCTTCAGTTCAAGGCAATCGCTGAGGAATGTGAGGGTTCTGAATGCCAAAATGATGATGCCAAAATATGGCCGAATGTGTGGGACAGGTCTGTAAGAATGTGGATCTTTGCTGGGATAATCTCAGCATTTGCAATTCTCAAAATTGAACCCATTGCCGATGCAGACAGTGAGGAATAATCACTGTGCGATTTCGACATTGAGTTTTGAGCCGTTGAATGATTTGCCTTTGAGTGCATCAAGTGCATGTTGGGCCTTCTCTCTGTGAATCTCAACAACAGCCTGTGTACCATCTGCTTGAATTCGGCCAATTGCTAGGTCGGGAAGTCGTGCCTGCTCTGCCACAAAATTGTGGATGGATAGTTTCGATGTTTCATTTGTCGACAAGCGAATCGGGACCATTCCGAAAACATCTGCGCTTTCACCCCAGTCCATTTGCTTACGAACTGGGTCACGTTCCACTCCTTCGGGAAGTTCGGGAGCCTCTACTTCTTCAACAATCATGTTCCAAGTAGACACAATCTTGGTCATATTGGGTGCATCTTCTCCTGATACGAATGACCAGGCCTCTCCTTTCCGACCCATACGACCAGTGCGACCGATTCGATGTACGTAGGATTCTGAATCTGAAGGGATGTCATAATTGACTACCATCGTCACCCCATCAACGTCAAGTCCGCGCGCAGCCACGTCTGTAGCGATGACAACTCGTGTCTTGCCCTCACGGAAATCTGAAATGATTCTTTCGCGCTTGTTCTGGGCCATGTCTCCGTGCAACCCTGTAGCTGAAAAGCGGTGCCGGTCAAGTCGCTCGACAAGGAGGTCGACCATGCGCTTTGTGTTGGTGAAAATAATCACTTGATCTTCCTTTGTTAGTCGAATCATCAGCCGACCTAATACCCAGAGTTTGTTTGCGCGACCAATTCGGACCATGAATTGGTCGATTGCCGGAACTTCGACGTCCAAATCGTCACTCATGACGTGTTCAGCGTCTGAAATGAACTCGTTTGCAGCCTCCAGAACTTCTTGGGGGAAGGTCGCGGAAAACAGCAGCGTTTGCTGACGATTCGTCAGGCGCTCAAGGCACCAAAGGATGTCTGGGAAGAATCCCATATCGAGCATGCGATCCGCCTCGTCGAGTGCGAAATGGGTGATGGTCCCTAAATCGATATGTCCTCGCTTACTCATGTCGATTACACGGCCGGGTGTACCCACAATGATGTCGCATCCAGAATCCAATAATTTGGCTTGCTTGTCGATATCTGTGCCACCATACACTGTGACAAACTTGAGACCCTTTTCACCCTGTAACCATTGAATTTCTTCGCTAACTTGAGTGGCCAGTTCGCGAGTTGGACAAAGTACCAATGCCTGAGTTTTACCAGTGGGTTCGCAATTTTCGATAATTGGAATTCCGAAAGCAACGGTTTTCCCCGAACCTGTGCGGGCCTGTCCGACGATGTCGCTTCCAGAGCGAGCCAGAGGGATTGCTTCAGCCTGAATTGGTGTTGCAAACTCCCAGCCCTTTGCGGATATGGCGTCCGCAATCTCAGTAGCAAGGTTCCAATCCGAAAAACGGACGGTCGAAAGTGCATTGGCAGCAGACATCTTTGTCAGCTCGTTCAGAAGGTCTCCGCGTCGAGCATTTCCTTCTGCAACTCACCCATCCAATATTTCTCGCAATTTTCGCGGGTAAGAGGGACCCTCTTTTGGCGGACATGCTCGCGGATGTATTGGCGGAATTTGAGTTTCTTGGTACGGTTGGGACTGTCCCACAGATTGTTGAACTGCTCGCGCTTTGTGTCGAAGTCTTCGTCACTCATGCAGATTCCTCGGCGTCGGCGACCTTCCGCCCCTCTTTAACCGTGCCGACTCCCCTACGGGGAGAAATTACTCACAGAAGACCATCGGTACCATCATCAAAATCATCTCCGTAGAAGATTTCATCCTGGGTGGGTCTTCGAACTGGATCCGGAACTTGTGAAGGGGCATTCGACTCTTCTTCCTTCACGGTTTGTTGAACAACAGGCGGTGGCACGGCAAGAGAACCCTCGTCCATCTCAACCTTTTCCGCAGGGGCCAAAAATGCATTTTTCTCGTCTTCAGTGCCCTCAAGTGATTCGTCAATCATTAGTTCTTCAAGCAGTGATCGGATTTCGGAATCTGTCTCTTGCTCGAGAAGTTCTGTTGCTTGGATTCTAACTTCTGCATCTACCATGATCACAGGTAGCATCTTGATGCAAGACAAGCGGATATTTCGGTCCGAATGGCGGGTTCCATCTGTTATCAAACGCTGCATTCTGAATGAATTTGGATCCAGTTTCTTTGAGGCTTTAAGGGCTGAATTCCGCACAGCATCATCGTCATCAAAGAATGCGATTTCAAGGGCAATCTGTGTAACCTTGGGAGCGTGTGCTGCAAGCGGAGATAAGGCGCGAGCAGCGTGTCTCCTGACAATTACGGCTTCGTCCTGCAGGCACCAACCGATTAGGTCCCACAATGTGGCCGACTTGTGTTTGGCAAGACGTGGTAAGAGGGCTGCAGCCATCCCCCTAAGTTCGACTTCTTCTTCGCGAATCAACTCATCAATATGGAGTTCAGCTACTTCGGGCCATGAATCAGCGACCTGCTTAAGGGCCTCAGCAGCGGAATTTCTTCTCGATTTCACCTCGTGGCGGACTTCGCGTCGAAGGGTTTCCTCTGTAACAGAAGGGAAAACGGGAGCCACGGTGATTAGGCACTTCTGAGCCGCTTTCTGAACATCATCGTCGATATCATCGAGGAGTTCGTGCAAGTGCTCAAACAGGTTTTCTGTGTGTAATAGTGCACAGTAAGGTAAACTGAATAGACCGGCGATTCTCAGTCTTGGATCAAGTGAACCTAAGGCGGTTTCAAGTGCAGAATGGGCTTCAAGGTGATCTCTACCGCGTATTCTAGGTAGGGCGCGAACTGCATCCGACTGTCTCATCAACCTCTCCTTATCTCTCCAGTAGACTGGGAGCAAGTCAATCTCACCACGCGCGAGAGGGAGGATGCGATCCAGTGGAATTGAATCCCAGGCACCCTCCGCTGGTTTGTATGCTAAGTCGGGTTGCCTTCGACGGCCCCAACTGGTACGTAGCGGTTTTCCAGTCTTGGGGTCTCTCGCAATGTAATCCTTCATACAATCGCCCACAGTGTACATTCCGACCTCTTCAAAGCCATCGGTCGAGGCCGCCCAAGAATCACTAGTGCATGACCTTTGGCCCGAGACGATGAAGAACTTCGGAGGGGCAGACCGGTACGATCCAATGACAGATGTGATGGAAATTGCGCCAGATATTGCAATCTTGTTGGCTCATTCATGGAAGAACCATGGTGGCCAACCAATCGATGAGGAGGTAGCCTGTAGAATTTGGACTTTTGATATGGGTTGGTTCGATATGGATACTTCAACGCGCGTACGCGATAACCTGGTCAGGGCAGGGTGGATTGACCAAAGTTCAGAGGGGTTGAAACCTGCAATCGACATTTCTGGCATCCATATTCCACTTGGCTGGATGCCTACAATGAGAGTATTGGATAACCCTCCAACTCTACCGAAGGGCACCTCAGTTACTACAGTTGTAAACAATCCAGTCTCAGAACCGGAACGGAAAGAGCCTGTTGTCCAATCTGTTCCAATCGACCCCGCAGCAGCCCATATCACCGATTTATTGGACCAGATTTCAAATTCATCTGGTCTAGAACGAAAAGAGGTCATGCGACGCGCACAAAGGAAACGGAGGGCGCTGGGTCCGGTCACACTGTGGATGGCCCTGTTATTGGTTGCGAGAGAGCAGAAACTGGCAATGCAACCATTGATGCGGACAATCACTGGTTAATTGGAAATTGACCCGTTCTTAGATTGTGTATCTAGTACCAAGAACACTGGTAGCAAGATCAGCGCAAGAATTAGCGAGAAGAATACTGTGATGGCTGTCACAATCCCAAAGTCCTGTACCACTGGCATCTGGGAGAATAACAAGACTGTGAATCCACACACAGTTGTCCCTGCAGACAACAAGAGTGCGACACCGGTTGAAGCATACATTTCCCGCATTCCATTCCAAATATCTCCTTCTCGATCCTTCATTGCTTCAAATCGTCTCCAAACATGTATGGAATAATCGATTCCCAAACCGATGGTCAATGCGGTAACCATGACCGTCATGACGTTCCAATTCAGATTCAAAACGGCCATGGCGCCAACCACCCATGTCGCTGCAATACCAACGGGAAGCACGATGATAAGGGCTGGACCAATTCTTCGAGTGAGCGCCAGAAGTACAGTGAAACAAACTGCCAAACTGATGAGGGTCGATTGTAACTGAGATTCTGTTAGGCCATCTAGAACTGCTTCTAGACTCACGCTGTCACCTGCAATGTACACGTTTGCCCCATCCAAACCCGGGTGGTTAGCGAAGTTACCAACATCGTTTCTGAGTGCGGCGAGAACGGCCGAACTATCGCTACTCGTCTTTACTTCAATCAACACTTCCATGCGAATGTAACGGATACTGTCATCGGAGTTGAATGCAACCACTTTCCCTACCCGATCCGCCCAACTTTCCCCAGTTAGCGGATCTGCAATCGAATCATTCACGCTTAACGATTTCAAGGCTGCAGCGATGTTACCTTCTGTGAATGATTCGGTTTTTTCCAACTCATGGTCAATCGTCAAATTATACGTTGAGCCGAAATTCGAATCACCTTCTACAGCGTCAAACAGAATCACATAAGGGCCATCATACGCCGGATGGAAATCACCATCCGCGTGAGGGGAAACTACTCCCTTTGTCGACCCTAACCAATTGTCAAGTGACCTTGAGGCACTCAGGAAATCTGCACTATCCGAAATCGATGTGTGCCCGTCAGCAGGCTCGATCAGTATGTAAATCGGTTTCCAACCAGCAGCATCGTATGAATCGTAGAGGGCATCTCGACCTTCCATGACATCCATATCTTCACTGAGGAAATCGGTTAATTCAAATTCTGTTTCCAATTTTGCAGCGGCGAAAATCAAGGAGCCGACGGTCAGCATAGCTGCGATTCCGATGACCTTGGCCTGATGTGACTTCTGGAAACCGACCATGTATTGGCTGAAATTACCAAATCGCATCCACTCAATATGCTTGGCATATGCCTCGGAGTCGCGTTCCATCACAACGTGTAATGCTCCAACCAACAGAGTTGATGAAGTGAAGGCACAAAATACACCGAAGGCCAACCCAAATCCAAAATTACGCAATGGTGGAAGTGGAGATGCGATGTTGGCAATGAAGGCCGCCATCGTGGTTACTACAGCCAAAGATAGGGCGATTTTTAGGGTCTCGAAACCCTTCAGCCAAGCCAAACTTGCAGAATCGCCCTCGGCACGGAATGTGTTGTAACGACGTTGCAAATGAATACTGTAATCGATGCCGAGTCCCAGTACTACTGGAGCGACTGCGACCTCGAGAGTTGAAAATTTCATTCCGGTCAATGCCATTCCA
>CALCEF010000326.1 GCA_937901365.1 uncultured euryarchaeote
TGGACTGTCACAGTTACATCATTCGATAACAGTGGTACAGATCTTACCATTTCACACCCAGGTCCTAGCCATGCGGAAATCATGCCTCCTCGTTCACCCATTCGATTGCTGGAACAAGAGACAATCCCTATTTCATTTGAGGCACACCAAGATTGTAGACCTTGGTCACAGATAACCAGCACTGATGGAAGAATCGTCTCTCTGGTTGGAGAACGGAATCTCACCGCAGGTGAAAGTGACAGTTTTTCTCTGGTATTTTCAGAGGCTGCCAGCCCTGGTACAACCGGTTTTATTGAAGGTGAAATCGGTTGTGGTACAGGCAACCCTTCAGTCGACGTCAAAATCGGTTGGTCGATTGTCACAAACCGTCTGATTCCTGAAGAATTGGGTGGTGAAATTGATGTCACTGAGATCATAGTGCTTGAGCATGTGCTTTCCTTCGATGGTTCAGGCCACTACTCTTACGATGTTGTTGTCGAAGGTCCCTTGGCAAGAGTGGCAACAACAGGCACGCAGCAGAGCCTTGGTCACGGGAGTGTAATTTCCTTAGAGATTAATCCAAACGGCCTTCTTGCACCTGGAATGCTCGTGAATGGAAAGGTGCAACTTTACGATCAATTCGGCTTGGCTGGGGAGTTCAATGTATCCCTTCAAGCAGAACCACCCGGTACTGTTGGCAGTGCAATGATGTGGTTGGCCGAACCAGCAAACAACATACAATTGGTCTCTGTTCTGATGGCACTATGGGTGATTAGCAGCGGAGGTGGCAGAAGGAGACAAGAAAAGCCACCAAAGGGCAATATTCCTATTCGGCGCCCCAGCGATCAACTTCTTGCACAAACCCGTATCGAATATGTAGAGGATCGGTTCGATGAATTTGGAAACCTTCGGCGTTAGTCAATGTCTAACAGGATTTGTCCATCGTGAATCCGAAGGCGGTCGTTCAAGTGCGAGATATCTCCAGTCACTATTGCCGACCGGTGACATGGCACACAACCAATGTTTGTTGACTCCGGCTGCAAGTCTCGCCGCGAGACATGCCTCTCCCCAATCGGTAGGCGCTTCATCCATGGGGACAACCAACCATGGTGCATGCTCTCCACCCACTAAACCGGCGTAAGCTCGCCACCTTGTCCCATATTTGAAGCCGGAACGCACCGCGGTTCCTCGAGAAAGTAGGTCGGAAAGAATCCCGATTCTAATTCCAATTTCTCCTGTCGGCTGAGGCATTGTTGGGTTGACGATTCGACTGACGATTCTTGCTTCTATTTCAGAAA
Organism: uncultured euryarchaeote; assembly: GCA_937901365.1. GTDB lineage: Archaea > Thermoplasmatota > Poseidoniia > Poseidoniales > Thalassarchaeaceae > MGIIb-P. The sequence continues at coordinate 1,278 of CALCEF010000326.1, forward strand.
CCCAAATCCCTCCTTCGAGGTTGATGCCTATGCCGGTGATTGGCCATTCATCCCTGGGGATATTCAACCAGTAACCTCCTTCGGTCTCCCTAGACTCAGCCCACGTGCGAGATACCACCCTTCTGGCATCATTGTCTAGGCCGCGGAATGGATCTGTAAGCGGGCCCTTTGGGTCGTGTAATTTGCATCGATAGGTAACCACACCATGCTCCTCATCAACGATTAGCAATTCGGGAATTCGTCCACCAGTTTCTACATTCAGCGTCCATTCAGCAAGTTCCTCCCAATCGATCTCATCACTTGCCCGGAACCAGCGAATCTCAGCCAAGGGCTCTGCATCCTTTGGCTTGACATTGCGTGACCATCGAAGCCCCCATGAGCGAGAATCAAGCAGTACAGCATTCGCCGCACTGAGATTTTGAGACAGAACGACTTTCTCACCGGGGAACCTGAGGGCATCTAGAATTTCACATTCAAACAATAGTTCAGGGTGGCTTTGTAGTGCCTCAGCCAACCAGTTTTCATGGGGTAAGGGCAATCCCCTGAGTCGGTGAGCATTCAGCACTTCTGCAGTCGTCAATAGAATCCCATCACGGATCGGTAAACCAAAGCACCCACGCTCCCAAAGTCTGTTTGCTGCACCACCCAAAACAGCCCACGCCCCGTCTCTTTGAACAGGTACAGGGAGGCGACTACCTCCAGGTGTGGTTGGGGCCATGTTCACCTGCTCGCAACAGGCGCCCTTTGATTCCAACGCCTTTGAGAAGTAGCATTAGGGCGAATTGCCTAAGAATCATCAGGACACACGACACCGCAGGAGGAAGCAAATTGACTGGTGGTATGTTGCTCACGCTAACCGTTGAACAACGAGTGTTGTTGCATTTGTGGGATACTCCGTTAGGTGACAATCCATGGGAAGGTCGCCCCGAATTGACACAGGCAGGGGTTTCTGAAGCGGTTGGAATCGCTCGTAAGCACCTACCTCGCACTCTCAAGAAACTGCGTGAGAAAGAACACATTCTCGAAGAAACACGTCACGTTGCAGGAGCCAAGCAGAGGTGCCGCGTTTATGCACTCAGTGTAACCGGTCGAGAAGCAGCCAGTGATTTGGTAGATCACATTCACATGCGCGTGGTCAAAGTTGATGGCGAGGAAACGACAGTACAAGGTCTTCACAATCACACTACAAATTTACTCAATATTTTGCGCAATATCGACGGTACTGGAACGTATCGCCCACAAATCGAAGGCGAAGGAATGGAACCTGCCCCATTAGATGGCCGCGATTTGCCGTTGGATCACCGACTTGCAATCTATGACAACATTGTGCGCACCGCATGGCTGGATGGTATTGTAACCAAAGATGAGCAAGCCATGTTGGACGATATGGCCATGTATCTGGGTCTGGAACCTGATGACACAGAACCTATTGAAAAGCGAGTGCGTGAAGAATCGGTTAATCCTGAGGCTGAGAACAGTTCCCTCTACAAGCAGATGCTGGAAGTCGCTTGGCAAGACGGTGAAGTCGATGCCAATGAGCAAGCGATGCTAGATTCCCTAGCTGGTATGCTTGGGCTTGAATCTGCACGCGATGTTCAATTGGATTGGGTGTACGACCGACTGGACGACCGCCTCTTGGCCTATTGTTCTGCGATGGAGGCCGCTTGGCAAGATGGACAGGTGAGTGGCGATGAGGAAAACATCCTCGGAAGTATGCGAAAATCACTCGAAATTACCGATGAAGAGCACAAGACAATCCTCGGAGTTGTCCGGGCGAAGTTGAATTAGCGCCTCCGACTCGGAGGGGCGAGACAGATGCCGTGGGTACTCGACGAAATCATCCAGGCAGAGGTTGATCGCCTCAAGCGCTTGCGCGCCATGGTGGACAACATGCCACCGACAAACGTGACACTCGTCGGTGATGTTGTATTAGATCGCTACGTGCATGGTTGGGCGAATCGGCTGAATGCCACCGCCCCCGTACCCGCAGTCAAGGTCACATCTACAGATGAATTTGCAGGAGCAGCAGCGCACGTCGCGCGAGGTCTTGCATCTCTAGGACTGAATCCGAAATTGTTCAGCATCATAGGTGGCGATGAAGCGGGGCAAACGCTAGCATCAAATTTGAAGGAGGAAGGCATTGAAACTAGCGGTTTGCGCGTAGTGCCCAATCGTCAAACCATCGTAAAGACCAGAATTTACGGAGCGCGTGAATCTCTTATTGATCAAAATCAATTGCTTCTCCAAATCGATGATGAACCCCAAGAGGAGATGTCACCTGTGGTATCTCAGCGCTTGGTCGTCTCAGCCCTTGCATCATTATCCGATGCGGATGTGCTAGTACTGTCGGATTACAACAAGGGTGCTGTCACCGATTCAGGTGCGAAGCAACTTATTTCTGCAGCAAACGGAAATGGTATTCCTACCATTTGTGACCCTAAACTGACCGGATTGAATCGTACTGAGGGTGCGACATGTGTTCTGTTTGAGATTAGGGGTCTTGAATTGACACGTCGTAGGCTTGGTTTGGACACCTCATTGGAGACTGCTCGCGAACTTATTGAGAAATATAATTGGGAAGCCCTCATCGTATTGGGTGGTGCTCACGGCTTGTGGTTGTATACTGCCGAAGAAGAACACCACATCCCATGCTTGATGGACGAGGCACGACAAATCATTGGATTACACGACGCTGCAGCAGTTGCAATGGCGGCCGCGTTGTCACAAGGTGCAACTCTTCACGATGCGGCGACTCTAGCACACGCCGCTTGCGAGACGATTCTTCGGGCAGAAGAAGGCGAACAGGTCCTCAACCTACGAACTCTTTCAGCCTCGCTGGATGAAAGGGCCTGGCAGATGCAGGTCAGTGATCGCTGATGACTGCACTTGATGGGATTCGAGTTCTAGACCTCAGTCGAGTACTGGCTGGTCCATTGGCAACACAAATGCTCGCAGATCTCGGTGCAGATGTTGTGAAAGTCGAGGCACCATGGGGGGACGATACGAGAAAATGGGGTCCTCCTTTCATCGATGGAGATGCAGCATACTACCACGCATGTAATCGCGGTAAGCGTTCTATTCGTCTTGATATCAAATCTGAATCTGATCGCGATACATTGCAACAATTAATCGCTCAGGCAGATGTAATCGTCGAGAATTTCAGGGCTGGGACATTGGAAAGGATGGGACTGATTTCAGAAATTTCACAAGATAAAATTCTCTGTCGAATAACTGGGTATGGACAAACAGGTCCTCGCGCAGATGAACCCGGCTACGATCTCGCATTGCAAGCGATGACAGGAATCATGTCTGTCACCGGCCAAGCGGATGGTGAGCCAGCCAAAGTGGGGGTCGCCTGGATTGATGTACTCACGGGAATGATGGCGAGCAATGGAATCATGGTTGCCTTATTTCATCGAGAGCGCACAGGTGAAGGACAAACGATTGACTTGAGCCTGTATGATGTGGCTTTGATGGCAATGGTCAATCAGGCGCAGAATTGGATTGCATCTGGCGAAAATCCAGGTAGAATGGGTCATGCTCACCCAAACATCGTACCATATCAAGCCTTCATGGCTTCAGATGAATGGTTTATTCTCGCTTGTGGCAATGACGCACAATTTGCCAATGTCTGTGTGGCTACAGGGGCAACCTCTCTACAGCGCGATGAATTATCGGACAACTCTGGAAGACTTGAGTCACGGACAGAAATCGTTGAAACACTATCTCAAATATTTACGCAAAACACAGCCGAACATTGGATTGCAGAATTCAATAAAGTCGGCGTACCGAGTGTCCCGATTCAATCGATTTCACAAGCCTTCACCGACCCACAAGCAGAATCGAGGAATGCACTGTGGAGATGGGGTGATCAGGAATCTGTGGCGAATGCTTTGCGTTTCATGTCAAGGACACCTGCAACATTGAATACCCCTCCTCCCAAACTTGGCGAACATACCGATGAAATCATTCGTGATTGGCTGGGAGATGCGTAAACGCTAGGCACGTTGCCAAAATCACTGAGAGTACAATGCTCAGGCTGAGCAATTGGCCTGAATTCTTGGCCGGCGGGAACGTCGTCGTCGCTAGGAGTATGAACACGGATGCTGAGGAAAGTGCCGCCCACCATCTGGCAGACATGTCCAGTTTGGTCGGTGCGTGTTCTGCACTCGAATGTGCAAGATAATCTGCAGCGAATCCCATGCCCAGCAGTACTGCGAGTGCTGTATTGACTCCTCGTCCCCCAAAGCTGCTCGCCAGGCCATCAACTGCGGCACCGATTGCAATCGCACCGACAGCGATTCTGGCCGCCTGTAGGGGTGTTCTGACCACAAATAGGGCGACGATGAAAATCGCCACTCCTGCAAACAGAATCTGGCTTACCCTAGATTCTTCAAAGATTTCTGCGGCTCTAGCGCCTGTTGGCAAATCACCACCTGTGATGCCAGTGAATCCATTTTCTTCAAGTAGCCATTCTGCATCTTCTGCAAATTGCATTGCAGCCATTGAATCCTTGCCATCGATCAATACTGCGATTGATACTCCACTGGTTTCCCCGTCTCTGGCGAGTCGCATGTCTTGGAAGATTACAGAATCTCCACTCGATTCAGCCGCAACATCGATTGTCGAGGCATTTTCAACTTGAGGTACCCCAATCACCATTGGCGTTTCCAACAAACCTGTTTCAAGCGATATGACGCTGGGGTGTTGTCCCAGTTGCTGTTGCAGGTTCTGTAGGGCGATGTAATCAGCCTCACTTCCTCCCTCCACATCCACCACAACCCACGCAATCGTACTCGATGCGAGAACATATTTCGATTGCAAATCTTCCATTTCATCAAGCGCTGGATCATCTGCTGGTAGGAATTGTTCTACCTCAAGCACATTCACTCCAGGAGGCGACATGACAGCAATCGATGCGAGGACAAGAAGCGCTACAGGCCATGACCATCCAACAGAATATCCTGATAACTCCTGGTCAATGAATTCTGAATCGTCCCGCATTTTTCTGCGAGCCAAGAAGAAATCTTCGAGGACATATCTCGTGACGACCCAATCTAGGAAGATCCCAATGGCCATGACTAAGCCCAAGGAACGTTGTGCACGAATCGGTGAGAAAATCGCCAACGAGACCGCAGCAACCGTGGTTACCATCGCAATGAACAGCATACTACGGACTTCATCTCTGTTGCGTGAAGAGCGCGAATACCAGAAGGCCCCATCGACAGCCACTCCCATGATAATCGGTAATGCGATTCCATCGATGATTGACAATTCAAATCCAAGTGCGGAAAGGAGGCCAAATTCTGCTCCAATCACTAACCCAACTCCGCCCAATGTCGCAAGTGCGGATTGCCAATCCCGCAATCCAATGGTCAGCATCGTCCCCAGAACCAAGAAGGAAGCCACCACAACGAATTGCAAATCGTCCTCTGCAATCGCTTTCGCCTTACCATACATCATGTTGACACCTACGGCCGAAATTTCGTAATCTGAATTTTCACTGACTCGTTCAGCCCATATTCGGAGTTTATCCCAGTCACCATCTTCCTTGTCAGTCGAATTCACGTCGATCAGCCAGAGAATTTCATTCGCAGCGGGTGGTTGGGTTGCCGACGCTCCAGCAAATGCAGGACATGCGATTCCGAAATTCGCCCCCTCTGGTAACATCAGTAAAGTCGCTTCAAAAGCGGTCAACTCCTCTGCATTTGATTCACTACCACACCAACCATCCTCAATTTCTGGTAACAATAAATTCGCCCATTGTGTCGCATTTTCTAAGGATCGATTTCGCGATTCGAAGGCATCCGACCAAGCGGAAAAAGGAGTTACAATTCGCTTGATGTCAAGTTCGTCGTAGGTCCATGCGGTATCCGGGTTCGTCCCATCGGAGAATTCCCGTTCTAGTTGCATCAAATCTTGTACACGGCTCAAGTTGTTGGTGATCATTGCTCCATCATCATGGCGAAACCGTAGTACCAATTGATACGAGCTGCCATCAATCGATTCTTCCTTGATTCGAATGATGGCTTCATCATCAAAGATGACTTCAGTATTCATCTTCGGGTCAAGCGGATTGGTAATCAGTAATCCTGCAGACATTAGCATACCAACGACAAGGGCGAGGCGGAGCTGCTCAGGTCGCATGGCATGTGCTGGGTGGCACTTCGGCCATATCAGCACAGCGGGTGTCCTATAGGGACACCCGGCGTTTTGTCATATTCCGGCTTAGACCCACTCGACCCACTTGCCGGATACGGTATCACGGTACCACCATGATCCACTTCCTGCTGGATATTCTAGGGTTTCATACCCATCTCGCATCTCACCCCGCATAGTGGGAGGTGGCCCACTTGGACCACTATCGAACATTCGATCCTCTGCTGCAATCATGTTTGCAGGCTCGTCTGCCCAGTCGTCATCTTCAGAGCGTCCGCGTAGGAACAAAATGACGCCTGTAATTGCAAGCATCGTCGCAATGACGATTCCTGCAATCAATCCAATTGTTCCGAGATCAGTGCCCGAACTTGAACTGGATTCATCTCCTTCATCCTGAGTGGGTTCTGTTGTCGTGTTAGTTTGGTTATCTTGACCGGGGTCAGGATTGGTATCAGGGTCAGGGTTCGGATTGGTATCAGGGTCCGTACCCGGGTTTGGATCAATGGCATCGTTCGGGTCACAAACTGCATCATCATCGTCGGCG
>CALCEF010000327.1 GCA_937901365.1 uncultured euryarchaeote
TATGCTGAAATTTATGGTGATGAAGATGGGTTCCGTGATGGGAAATACCGAGAAGTATCTCTCCGCTATGGACAAATATTGCGCCTAAGGGCTGATCAAGATCATCAAGCTGAGGTTGCAGAACGAATCCGTACACTATCAAAATCCTCTGGCGGGGCTTTGGCTGATGATGAAACTGATGCGTTAATCGATCGACTCTCTGCGAGTGGGGACTTGGGACCTATTGCTGATTTGCTAAAAGCGGCAGACACGAAGCAACTCTCATTTGGGCAAATGGCGAGTACCTCGCCACCTAAGGAAGCCCCTGGTCATCACGGCATCTCAAGATTTGGATAATCAAATCAAACCGACCATACGTCGGTACGCATCCAATCTGGCGTGATATTCACCTCGATCTAATCCAAGAAGCCCTTCTGTGCCAAATTCAGAAATTGTGAATGAGGCCGTAACAGTAGCATGCACCAAGGCATTGTGTAATTCATCCTGTGATGGATTCAAATTTTCGGATTCGGAAAGGAAAGTTAGCAGTGTTCCGGCAAACGAATCACCGCATCCGGTGGGATCAACAATCTCAGAAGTAGGGAAGGCCGGCAGAGCCAGAAGGCCGTTATCGGTTAGTGCAACACTACCATGCTCACCTTTTTTGATAATCAGAATCGAAGGACCATTTCCGGCTTCTTGGCCCCCCGTTAATGCGTGGCCAGAACGAATTGATTCTCCCGCACGAATGAGATTCTCATCCTTTGCAATCATTCTGACCTCCATATCATTGAGAATGGCCAAGTCGACACGACGAAGGACACTAGAGAGTTCTTCGAAGGCGATATTAATCCACAGATTCATCGAATCCAAAGCGGTGAATTTTGCCCCTTCACATTGATCGAGTACATGAGATTGAATCGAGGGGTGATTGTTGGCTAAGAAGAGAATCCGAGGTGACCACCAAGCCACTGGAACTTTTGGTTCATATCCATCCAACACATTTTGCTGTGTCTCAATGGTGATGGCTTGACTCATGTCGCCTTCATACCGTCCATGCCAGCGGAATGTTCGCCCTCCTTCGACGGTTTCAACGCCATTGAGATTTAGGCCGGCTTGTCGGAGTAAATCACAATCGGATTCATTGAAATCATCACCAACTGCACATACCAGTCCAACTGGAAGGGTGCCGCCCGAGTCTAATTTACGACTGGTGTGAAAGGCTGCAGCAATACCCGCGAAGGTAGCAGAACCACCTAGTGAATCTGTGACATCGCCTGCTTCTGTCTCAAGGTTGTCGTATGCGAGGCTGCCGACAATCACGATGTCCATGGTATCACCCGAGCAGATTGGGATGGTCTTCGAGATATTGAATTGTAATGTCTCTTGCAATAAAGTCTGGTTCGTCTAAGATTGCTTTGTGCAACGGAATGACCGTTTCGACTCCGATGAGGGTCGTCTCCTTTAGAGCGGCCTTCATCTTGGCAATTGCTTCTTCACGATCTTGGCCCCAAACAATCAGTTTTGCCAATAGAGAATCGAAACAGCCGGGCATATCGTAGCCGATATGAGCGTGGGTGTCAACCCTGATTCCTCGGCCACCAGGGAAATGGCAATCCCACAATTTCCCAGGTGATGGAATGAATTTTATTGGGTCTTCAGCATTCAACCGACATTGAATTGCATGGCCCGAAAATTCGACATCCTCTTGCCGAATTGGGAGCGGTTCTCCAGATGCAACCCGGATGCCCAACTTCACCAAATCAACCCCTGTAATCATCTCGGTAATGGTGTGTTCAACTTGCACACGTGGATTGACTTCAAGGAAGTAAAATTCACCATGCTTATCTCGGAGAAATTCAAATGTTGCTAAGCCACTATACCCTACAGCACGAGCCCCTTCACAAACTTTGGAACCGATTGTATCCCTAACCTCGTCTGAAAGCCAAGGACCCTCTTCTAGCAACTTCTGATGGCGCCTTTGAATCGAACAAAATCGTTCGCCAAAGTGAATCGCATCTTGACCATCGGCAAGAACTTGGAACTCAACGTGTTGAGCCCCTTCAATGTATTTCTCAACAAAAACGCGGTTGTCACCGAATGCGGATTGTGCCCTCGATTGGCAGAGGTTTAGGGCAGAATCAAACTCACTTTCTTGATGCACGATTTGCATCCCAATACCGCCACCTCCGGCTGCGGCTTTGATGATGACCGGGTATCCAATATCCGCTGCCAATTGACTTGCTACACGTGCATTATCGATGGCCTCATCACTTCCTTTAGCAACCGGTAGGCCAGCTGCTTCCATCGCTTTCCTAGCCTCAATCTTGTCCCCAAGAAGGGATATGACCTCGGCACTCGGCCCAATGAATGTAATCCCCTCTTCTTCACAGCGTTTCACAAAAGCGGCATTTTCCGCAAGAAAACCGTAACCAGGGTGTATTGCTTCAGCTCCAATTTCTTTTGCTGCCTGAATAATTGCTTCATAATCAAGATAAGAATCTAAGGGATTTGAACGATAAAGAGGGATTGCATAATCCGAAAAACGGACTGGCAAGGAAAGTCGATCTTCCC
>CALCEF010000328.1 GCA_937901365.1 uncultured euryarchaeote
CTCTCGCGCATCATTCCTCAATTCTGAAGGTCGAGAATTTGTCAGTCAGCCGTTCAGGGAAGATGATTATCAAAGACATTGATTTGACCATAGAAAATGGTGAGTTTGTCGGTGTTGTTGGCCCAAATGGAAGTGGAAAATCTACACTTCTCTTAGCCATACTTGGGGCCTTGAGGGCGCAAACTGGATCCATAAGTGTCTATGGGCACGCGCCTCTATCAAGGAAACTTTACGGTAGGATTGGATGGGTTTCTCAAGCCGCCGCAAATCTACCCAAACATGTACGCATTACGGTCCGTGAATTGGTTCAACTGGGTACGGTTAATTCCAGAAATATGTTCTCCTTCATGGATGAAAATCGGCGAGAACGTGTCAACAAGGCAATAGAAATGGTTGGTTTGCAAGATGTGGAACATACCGATATTAGTCGCCTCTCAGGTGGGCAAAGGCAACGTGCAGTAATCGCTCGAGCGTTGGCGTCAGAGGCTGAATTCATCTTGCTTGACGAACCGTTAGTCGGAATCGATCGCGAGGCGCGGAATTCTTTACTGAAATTGCTGGACCAGCTCTGCCATGAACGAGGGAAAACAATCCTGATGGTTTCTCATGATTTGACTGCAATGCGTCAAACAGCACACAGGATGATTTTCTTGGAAGAGACTATTCGGTTTGATGGGCCGACTGATGATTTCCCCGATTTGGAAAAGTTGGCTGATTTGCGAGGAATCGACCACGTTCACGGAGACGGGCACACACATCAACACCATTCGGAGGGGAAATGATGGGGGTTGGCATGATTATTTTGGAGGTATTCGCCCCTCTATTGGAAGCCATTGCCCCATTAATGCCTGGAGAAATTTTTCCCTATTTCTTTACCATGGAATTGTTTCAACGTGCACTGATTGCAGCAGTTATGGTCACAATTGTTGCAGGTTTCTTGGGTACATTTCTTCTTGTTCAGAATCTAGCACTGATTGGGGATGGTTTGGCCCACGTTTCGTTTGGTGGTGTGGCTGTTGGTGTTGTTCTAGGTGCTACATCTCCATTGTGGTACGCACTTGTATTCAGCATCATATCAGCCATTCTCATTCATGAAATGCAATCTAGACAAATTCTCACAGGTGATGCATCTATTGCAATATTCCTGACAGGTATGCTGGCCCTAGGCCTTGTCATCCTGCGAATAGGAGGAGGAGGTATTACTACTGATATCGAAGGTTATCTCTTTGGGAATCTATTGTTAATCGATGAAGATAGTTTAGATTTGATTGCAACCATTTGTGTTACCGCAATTGTATTACTAGCTGTTATTCGTTCTGGATTGTTGGCGATCACAATCGACCCGCTTTCCGCGAGGATTCAAGGGATTCCTGTCCGAGGACTTGGGCTCCTGTTCAGTGTTATTACTGCAGCAGTGGTAGTCAGTATGGTGCAAGTAGTTGGAACCCTATTGGTCACTGCATTATTGGTGACTCCTGCGGCCACTGCTCAATTGATTGGTCGAAGTTTCCGTTCTTGCCTGATGTGGACTCAGTTCATTGGTTTGAGTTCTGTCTTGGGTGGACTTTACTTCTCTGCAGAATTTGATACGGGTAGTGGTGCAATGATTGCATTGGTCGCAGCGATTATTTTCGCCACCGTTGCAATTTTCCAAACCATTGGTAAGTCTTTCACCAAGCCAACAGATAATCAAAATTGAAACTTCTCAACGCGACTCGCGAACCTTGAAGGGGGGATGTGCACGGCCGTAGGCCGTGTCAGATGACGTGTTTGAGGCGGAACTCTTCGATGAGGCCCCCGCTGATGAGCAACGCGAGAAGCGTCAACTCAACGGAGCGATGGGGGCGACCGTTGCCATCGTCGTGTTGTTTCTAGTCCTCGCGGCAACCGTCGGCATCCCTCATGGGTTGATGGGAGCGAATGATGCTAACAGTAGTCATTGGCTACCCCCTGTCGAAGAGAGATCTGGGAAGCTCTATGACGACAGTGATGTCTTCAGTCGGGTATCTTGGAATGGAAGTCACAACATCTCTGCGGTACAATCGATCTTTGTCGATGTGCCTGCAATTACGGCCAAGGATGGAGGGGCCGGTTTGACGGGGGATGCCAAGGTGCACCTCGGACTTTGGTTACCTGAAATCGAAGGTTGTGATTACTCGGCGGCCAACATCAGCGAAGAGTGCAAGATTCCAGTCATTGCAGAAATCGGACCATACTACAACGATGGTGATGTGGATGCGCTAACGCCCGCCGATCGATTGGGTCGATTCCTGATTGAGAATTTCGTGCCCCATGGATTCGGTGTGGCTCAAGTCTCGGTCTTTGGGACCGGGGAATCCAACCACTGTATGGACCTCATGGGCCATGATGAAATGGAGGGAATCAAAGCAGCAGTCGATTGGTTAGGCCAGCAATCGTGGTCAAATGGAAAGGTCGGTGCAATCGGTAAATCCTACGATGGTTCCACACCCTGGAATGCTGCTGCTGCCGGCTCAGAGCATTTGGCGACCATTGTGCCGATGTCTGGATTGATTGGTGTTCACGAATTGATGTGGCGTAACGGAAGCATGGAAGCGCGTGGCGCCATTATGCACAATGGTGTGTATGGCTCATTTGGACTCGATGGTGACCTTGAGGATGCCCAGAATGGCTGTGAAGGTTACATGGAAGGTTACTACGCTGGTTTGGCTGCTTATGCAACAGGAGATGACCTTTCTTGGATGAAGAGCGACTATTGGACGGAGCGTTATTTCCTAGACAGGGCTTTGGAGAATTACAATGGTTCAATCTACATCATTCACGGAATGCAAGATTGGAACGTCGACCCTCACATGGCTTTCCCTACGCACCAAATTGCAATCGATCATGGATTCGATGTCAAGGGGTTGTATGGACAATGGACTCATGATTATCCCGACCGCCCAGATGGACACGATGGAGGAATTGGGCACCCTTGGTCTCTGCGCTGGGACTGGGCTGATGACTTGCTTGAATGGTTTGATTTCTATCTTCGAGATATTGGGCCTCAGCCGCGCCTGATTGCGGAGATTCAGGATGACATGGGTGGCTGGCGTGTCGAGGATACCTATCCGCCATTGGATACCGAATGGAATGTGACAACTCTGGACCAATGCGAGATAATCTCTGGCAGTGATACGGTGACATCAACCAGCACCACCACACTCGATTGTGGAACGATGGAGGAGGACTTCAGAATCATTGGAATGCCAACCTTGCACATGGGTGCGCGCATCTCTCTTCTGGGCACGAGTGGTCATCTCTTTGTAGAGATGCAGAGAGGTAGTGACGGTGCGCATCTTGGACATGCGGTCATGGACTTGCGATTCTCAGATGGTGGGAAAGAAGGGAAATTATTGGTGCCCGGAGAAACCGTTCTAGCGCAAATGGAATTCTTCGCCATGGATGTCATCATCCCTGCGGGAGATAGCCTCATTCTTGTCATTACACAGACCGGTGAGGATTACGTTCCCAGTACGGTCAGCACATTGCCTGTGACTGTATTCCTTGATGACAGAAGTACACTTTCCCTCTCTACAGTTACGCGAACGTGCGATGATTTGTTCCTACCACCAATGCAAGAAGAATATCCAATGTGTATGTGAGTTGTTCTGATGACTATGCCTACAATGCACATGCTTCACACCTGTCCATTCTGTTGGAAGGTTCGCAGTATTGCAGAGCATCTCAACATCGATTACCAGAAAGTGCAAGTCAACGCAATGAAGACGAAAAAAGAACTCAAATTCGCTGGTGATTGGGGGAAGGTTCCAGTTTGGACTGAGTCCAATGGTGAAGTTGTAGTGGATTCAACCCCGATCATGAAACACATTGATTCGACTTACAACGAAGGAAAACTTTGGGCTTCTGAAAATGAGGCGCGTAGGGATGAATGGCTCGAATGGGCTGACACAAAACTATCCAAGGCGACCGTGCCAATCCTCTATGGCAGTCTATCCTCTGCACTGAAAACCACCACTCGGGTATCAAAATTGGAAACCTTTGGATTCTTTTCCAAACGCCTCTATGCTTGGGCTGGATTTCCAATCATGTGGGGTATAATTGCCAAAACCCGTGTGAAGAAGGATGGGAGAAAGCCCAAACAACTCTGGCACGATTTACTCACTGAATTTACCGATGAGTTTGGGGGCGCTCCATTCTTTGGAGGAGAATCGCCAGACATTGTTGATTTAGCGGCATTTGGATACATGCGTTCAATTTCGCCATTTCCTCAGTTTTCACAACTTGAAGATCATGAAAATGGCATGGCTTGGTACAAGCGTGTCGAAGCCACACTACATGCCTGAAATCACCGATTTCGGGGGCTGAGAACATCGACACAGACGAGACGGTGTGACGTCCGTTTTGTCTTGAAGCTGTAAGGAGCGGAGGATTGCCGATGTTCTCTGCCAAACAGCGAACGGTTCTATGTAGACTATAATCTACTGCCCAATATATGTCTATATTTCGTGCAAAAACACGGTTTTTTACGGCATCCGGAAGAATTCTACCGGGATGAGGAAACTATTCTCGCTGAATGAGAGATAATGTGAGTAAGAAGCCAATCAACCCGAATCCGCATGAAACATAGAAATGGCCCATGGAAAAGAAACCGGTAACAGTCGCTGTGCGAATTAATCCGGTGTTCTTGTTTTTGATTCCAATTGCGGCAATGGCGAAGGTGATCGCTCCGAGACCGATGAATCCTGTACCAAACATATCGTACATTGCCGCAGCGGTTTGATCATACGGTTGTGTACCATTCTCCCGTTGAGAATTACTCAAATCGATCCAGTGTCCACCTAGCGACAACTCTTGCCCTTGATCGAACTCGGATTCAGTCGGCCATTCAATGACAAGATGTGTGAACCCAAAGGGCTCGAAGGCAGCGGGTGCGTTGAGCAAGATGAGGTTCGTGAAACGGTCTCCTTCTGGAGAGGCGATATCAAGTGTCATTTGACCTGGGTCTAATCCTTCCATTCGAAAGCTTCCATCCTCTGAAGTGTTAGCGTAGACATTTCGACGAAATGCAAGATGCCCTTCGAGCGTGTAATTGCTCAACGGTTCACCATCGCTATCGAGAAGGACACCTGTCAGAATGGCCGATTCATTAGGCGCGCCGACGGATTGTGTGAAAATCAATTGTCGGTGTGTGTACATTCCTGTGTCTCCATCAAGATAGTCCATCCCGACATAGCATCCTGCAGAGGCCGCTAATATGGCGAGAAGGGCTGCGAACATTGCCCGGGGTGGAAGAGGGGTTTGGCTGGGAAGTTTCAGCGTGGCACCTGAATTTTGAAACACCACAGTCTCCTCAGGTGGGAGTCCTTGCAACACCTGCTCTTCGGCCACAGACTGGGGGATTCGCTTTCTCTCAAGACTGTTCGCCTAAATATCCCTTGAAGAAATTCAGGACTTTTCGATCTAAAGTTGCCAATGGAACCGAGTCGGGATTGTGAAGTTCGTCTGTATCTGTAGCCTCGGAAATGTAGATGGTGATGTTCAATCGCTTGTGAGTGAAATCATGACGTATGCGACCAATTTCTTCGACATTTCGGCCTTTCAACAAGTCTGAGGTGGCATCTCCTTCAGCATATGGCAAGCCCCACAAACCACCAAGCGTGCGTCCTTTACGGGGCTCCAACAAGAATCCTCCATCCCCCGAAACCACGAGTGCAACTGCATCGATATTGGTTTGTTTTGTCGAACGACGAAGAGGCCATTGCTCTGGATCGGATGAATTGCTGGCTAGGCAAATGGATTCAAGTGGACAAATGTCACAACTCGGGTTTCGTGGGGTGCAAACAAGTGAGCCGACTTCCATCATTGCCTGATTCCAGTCTCCTGGGCGCTCATGATTGAGTAAATCGTTCGCTTCATTTTGTAAATCTGAATCACTCAGATGCTCAGCCCGAAGGCGCGAAATGACGCGGCGAACGTTTCCATCGACGCATGCCACCGGTTCGCCGAACGACATCGATGCAATTGCGGCTGCTGTGTATGGTCCAATGCCTGGTAATTTCAGCAAGGCATCGAATGTTTCAGGAAGGTCATCGCCATCAAGAGTGGTGGCCAATTTGTAGAGATTCCTCGCGCGTGCGTAGTAGCCACAACCTTGCCACAAGCGTAGCAGGTTTTCTTCAGTGTCAGCGGCAAGTGATGCTGGTGTGGGGTATGCTTTTCTGATTCGTTCCCAGTAAGGCAACCCTGTTTCCATTTGAGTTTGCTGTAGAATGATTTCTGCAAGAAGAGACTCCCAAGGTGTGACTTTTTCAATACGCCAGGGCAGGGGTCGGGCGTTCTGATCGTACCAGTCTAACAGACCCGCCATGTCCTGTCGGCTATCGTGAAGGGTGATTGGGGTTACGACCGATGCCGACAAGAACGAGGGGTGCTTCGCAAGGGTATGGCGTCTTGTGAAGCCCGATGGGTAGGTGATGCAGAAAAAGCCCAAGCACTCCTATCTGCAATCGATGCGGATGACCCTGGTATGTTTACGGCAGAAATCGCCAACCTCGATGATGGGCAAGTCGAATTAATCGTTGGTGTAACCGCTGACAATATCGCGACATTGCAGTCGACGATGGACGACCTTTTGGCTTGTCTCGCTGCTGCAGAAGCAAGTTTAGATGCGATTCAGGGTTGAGCCGCTTTTTTCCCGATTGAGAATGCGTTCTCTACATTGGCATAGTAAATGCCGTTGTCGTATTCAAAGTCAAATGAATGTGGTAATCGCAAATTGTCCAGAGTGTAATCCACGGCAATAGCACTACGCCACCCTGAGCATTGCGAGTCTAGTAGGCCCTCGATTCGCTCAGCAGATGTACTGGGATCACCAAATGCAAAACAATGGAAAAGTGATGCCCACATCTTTGGATATTTACTCGGCACTCTTTCAGGTATCAATGAGCCGAGGTCGACCAGAAGGACTTCTCGATCGGCATCCCACAATACAACGTGAGGAAGGAGAAAATTTCCTTCTAATCCAAGATAGCGACCGTGGATGATCCTGTTGCCATCTGGTGGCGTTCGTGATGGATAGGCATGAATCACGGCATCAACAGGCAGAACCCTTCCTTTACGCCTGACACCATCAACCGTCCCATCTGCTCGTCGACGGTACCCCGTTACTGGGCCATCCAAGTGTAAGGAAACATCCGTTTGCATGCACGCTGCTATGAGGCGGCCACTCGCCCCCACCCACCCGTCGAGAGCAACTTGGGCATGCTGTTTCCAGCCAAGATTGAGAATTGCTTCCGGATCTGGTTTTGGGTCAAAGTTCCATAGAATAGAGAGTAGTGTGGCCGCGTCTTTTTCGAAACCAGATATTTGGGAAATGTCGCCGTTTCTTGCGGCTTTAATCAGTGATACCCATGCAGGATTCATGGTTCCTCGAGTTAGTCGGAAAATACTGGATCTTTTGGGAAGATCATGGCGCTCGTCGTCACGAACAACCGCCATTCTAGAAAGTGGAACTCTCCGAGTTTTCATTGGTACCTTCAATCTCCGCAACATCATGTCCACTGTGCCCCCCACCCGCCAAAACAGTGGGATTCGATCAAACAACCAATCCGCATTCGGGTGAACTGGTGATGCGAGGCCGCCAATTGGTTCAGAACGACCGAAAATCGCGGCCTCTGCACCTTTGCTAGTGGCTCCAAGGCCGGCGAGTAGGCCACTCAAGCCATCGCCCACCACCCCAACGCGCCGCATACTCTGGCGGAGTGGTGTGGGGGTCATGAAGGCGGCGAAAGCGAAAATCAGGTGATTTTTCACAGCCGAGAGGGTGAAAACCCCCCCCCGACTCGGCGATACAGTGTCTCCTGACGATGATGCGCCGATTGATGCGGCGAATGGTGTCGATGATGTTCTAGCCGAAACGGTTGAGCAGGTCGAAAAGTTGAGTCCACCTCAAGACCGTATGTGGAAATTAATCACAGATGAGGGGCCTACTGAATCGCTCTCCACTAGTGCTCGCAGATGGATTGCTTCAATGATGGCTGATGAAGGCGTTTTTGAGCCAATACCAGGGGGAGAGCGGCGGACAAAAGCCGAGATTCGATCCCGCGAAAAAGGGACGTTGGCTGGACTGTATGTCGCCGATATATTGCTTAGAGAATGGATGCCTGGTGCTCGATTTACATGGACTGTAGGAGAAGGTTCCAGAATTGATTCTGGGGATTGTATCCTGACTATTGAAGGGGGCCGACACCAAATATTGGTATGTGAACGTGTCATTCTCAATATTCTAGGTCGACTCAGTGGAATCGCCACCAATACTGCACGCTGGGTTGCGAATTCGCAGATTCCGTTGGCCGCTACTCGCAAGACGGGATGGGGTGTCCTAGACAAGGCAGCCGTCGCCGTAGGTGGAGGTTTGACACATCGTATTCACAGAGCTGATGCTTTGATGCTCAAGGAAAACGACTTGGCGTCCGCAGCAGAAGAAGGAGATGTGGGGCCTGCACGAATCCGGAAAGTTCTACGCGATGTACCCAAAGACTCGATTGGGGCATTTGTTACTGTAGAGGTTCGCACTCTTGACGAAGCACTCGCCGCTGCGGAAGCGTGGGCTGAACGTATGTTGGATGATGACGAAGGAATGCGTCTCAATATCATGCTAGATAATATGGGTCCAGAACTGTCTCGTGATGCGGCACTCGACATTCAAACCAGAGGATTGCGGGGGTACGTAACAATCGAAGCCAGCGGCAATATTCTCTTTGAAGACCTAGAAGCATGGCAGAGTTCCAAAGTAGATGTAATTTCGACTTCAGGCCTGCATCGCGCAGCACCACCTCTTGATCTAACCTGTATCTTTGAAGGGGTGTGAAAGAATGGGCGAAGTCCCCGAATCGCATCCGCGATATACTTCATTGATGGCTCGGAAAAAGTTGACCGATGCTGCTGCTGCGGGCATGTTGGCAGACTCTGCGCTAATCGCTCATGGCCGAGGAGAAGCCTTCGATTATCTGTTGGGCGAGGTTACTTGTGAACCTGCCAGAGAAGCGATTGCTGAAACCGCTGCTAGACTCCAAGCATCAGAAAA
>CALCEF010000329.1 GCA_937901365.1 uncultured euryarchaeote
GTGAAGGCTTTCGCCCTGATTGGGACAATGAAAAGAATTTGCAAGACGTCGTTGATGTGATGCTTCGGAGATTTGCATAAATCAACAGAACGCAATTCTGTGGTGTTGATTCGGGAGAATCCTTTTGCGTGGTGAAAACAACCTCACTATGAGTAAGATGTCGGAAGAGCAAGAGCGGCTACTCCGTGAAGGGGATGGGTTCCTGTCTTCTCAAGTTTCATTTGACCTTGAAGGTCCAAAAAAACCCGTCAGAAGAAAATCAAAGAAAGATTCTGATGAAAGAACTGCAAAAAAACGTGTTGAGGACGACCAAGTTACCGAATGTCCTGGCTGTGGCTCGGACATTCCCGAGGGTGAGTTTGTAGAAGCGATTCTCTCGTTCGTAACTGGCTCTGCTGACTATTTGGCAGGTGATCCTGTTCGTGTTCGAAGTGTACAAATGTTGCAACAATTGGTCAGCCAAGGCCGCTTGCCAGACCCCAATTCAGAGTGGAGTTTGGAAATTGTCCAGCGTATTGAACAACATATCGAAAACATGGCGGATGAGCGTGCACGACTCATTCATCGCCAAGAGGAAGGGTTCCTCGATGGATTTCCCCAGCAGGGTGCAAACATCGAAGAAATCCGAGAAAACCTGCGGGCTGAAATCGAGCAAGAAATTGTTGGCGAGGTTGCGGTAGCCATTCGCGACCAAATTCGGCAACAGGTTGTCGAAGAAATGGTACCTGTAATTCGGGCAGAGGTCGAAAAGGAGCTCTGGGCTGAATTTGAAGAAGCCATGCGAAATGAAAGAGCAAAGCACGAGTCGACTGAGTGATTCAAGCCACTGCAAAGTGCTTACGAAGAAGTGATTCAAGCACACCTGCGATTTTGTCGCCGACCTCGCTGGTGCCTGAATTTCCGCCCAAATCATAGGTCAAAGTGTCGCCCATCAATGTCTCTGTCACAGCCATATCTATGAAATCGGCAACCGCCTTGCAATCTGCATCACCCTTGGTTTCACCCAACCAATCGAACATGAGTGACACGCTGTTGATCATCGCCATTGGATTGGTTGTATTTTGGCCAGCATACTTGGGTGCAGAACCGTGAACCGGTTCAAACATTCCATGTCGATCTCCAAGATTGGCGCTGGCTGCAATCCCCATGCCGCCCTGCAGTACACTGGCTAGGTCTGTGCTGATGTCACCAAACATGTTTGGAGTCACGACGACATCGAACCACTCTGGGTTTCGAACCGCCCACATGCAGAATGCGTCAATGTAGGCGTGATCCGTTTCAGTATCCGGATAATTAGAGGCCATTTCATGATAGATTTGGTTGAAAAGCTGACATCCGCGGGTGACGTTCGATTTGTCCACACACGTTACGCGTGTCTTTCCATCACCTGGTGCGCCGTTTCGGCGTTGGGCTGCTTCAAACGCGTAACGAATGACGCGCTCGCTACCACTACGAGATATTGGGCGCGGATCCCACGCCACTTCCCCATCGAGTCCTGGGAATTCCATATCGCTGGGCTCCCATGCATCTCGCCCCTGCGCTTTCTCAGCGGAACGTCGCAGAAGAGAATGGTACAGGCCCTCGGTATTCTCTCGAATGATGAGCATGTCAACCATGCCTGGTTCCCAAACCTGCTTGAATTCGCCGTGAATCTTGTGTCGAACGCCTTCGTATAACTTGATTGGGCGCACATTCGCATAGAGATCCAAACCACTTCGCAAACCAAGGATGACAGAACCGCCAGCCAAGTCTCCATCTTCCGTAATTGCACCGGGCCATCCAACGGCTCCAAGCAATATGGCATCAGCTTCATCTCGGCAAAACTCAAAGCTCCCTTCGGGCCATTCTTCGCCTGTTTCAAGGTAATGCTTGCCACCGCATGGAATCTTGTTGATGGTGAATGAGATTGGTGTCAGTTGTTCGATGATATTGAGGATCTTCTCGGCCTCAATCATGACGTCTCGGCCAATCCCGTCGCCGGGAAGGAGGGCCAAGGTGTAGGACGTCATGAGACTCGCCAATCGTTCCCCCTACATGAAGGAGCGCATCCCTTTCTCCACCCTGAAAAGTCAGTGATAGAACGAACTCTTCATTTACCGTCATGACACCGTTCATGAAGATGTCTGGGAAACCTTCGGATCATGATGAGCGCCCTAGGTTGGATGCTTCGACTCTCCCCGATGAAGTGCAACGACTGTGGGATACCATGCTTCGACTCGACCCGGATTGGGACATGAACAATTGGTTAATCGAACGAGCAGAAGAAGAGATGAAAATCATCGAAGCGAATCTTGGGCGAGAGAAAATGCGTCTAGAGCAGCGTATTGCCAGATTGGAAGCGTTAGCAAATCGAATCGGGCGGGACATTGAACTCAACGAAGGGGGTACGCGACAATACAACCTGTTCGACGCTTTTGGACCCGTAGAACACACTGAAGAAATTGAAGAAATTGATGATGATTGGGAGATACACCCTGCCTCAGCACACATGAATTACCTATCGGATGATGCCGGAGATGACCCGCTTCTAGCAGTCTGCGCTCAAGCGATATTACTGCATCTTGAAGTGAAAGATGCTGAAGGTGAATCCCCAATTACACTAGAATCGCTAGGGCTCGCTCTCGTCCCTCGTGGAATCGACTCCGAAGAATTGGTTGAGGCCCTCGAATGGTTGCTTGAACAGGGCACCATTATTGAAGTGGGCGAGAATGAATTCGTCCTAGGTTGAGGTTGGGGCCCCGGGCCTCCCCACATTTCGGACTATATGGGTCCCGTGTCAGAACAAACTGATTGGGATGTCACGACTTGTATCTGTCTTAGCGGGCCTCGCGGCCGGAGTATGGTTAACAATTATTCTTGGAGAACCGACGGTTGGTGCCATTGTTGGTACCTACGTAGTGCTACTGTTTGAATTGCCGCGAAACGGTGCTGAAAAACGGCGATTGAGGCACGTCATCAACGGCCAATATTTGCGATTGAAAGATGCAAATTCGAGAATTGGAAAAATGGATCACAATTTACGTGTACAACATCACGAGTTGTCAGCCGCTGTTTCAGAATTAAAGCGACGAGATTCTGTTGGAGCTCCTGAAGCCCGGAATTTAATTGAGAGTCAACGCGAAACCTTGCAGGCGCAGGCACGTGCGATGGAAGAAGCACAACGGTTGATTGAAGCTCAAGAACAAATGCTCATTCAATTTCAAGAACGGACCGACGATGTCAACCAGCGTTGGGATGAGATGATTCACACGATGCAACAAGTGCTAGGGACTCAATCTACTGAAGCGCATCAGGCGCAACGAAAACTTGCAGATGAGAGTGGTCGATTGACCGAAGCCTTTGCTGAACAAAGCCGAGAAATGCAACGCACGATGTCGGATTTATTGCATCGTTTGGCACTTGAGCCACGCACCTCAAATGTGTCTGTCCAGGACTCCGTTCTGGTCAGTGGGGCCGAGGATATTTCACAGAGCATTACCGTTCCCGTAATCTCTGAACGACCTTCAAGAAAAACTCCGAGGATCCCCGATCTGAAACTCAAAGCTCGTCCAATAAACACCAACAATGACAATCATTGGATAGAAGCCTTCAACGCAGACCTCTCCTGAGGACCCTTCGTGTCGAGTGATGACTTGATCTGGGTTGGGGCGGCTCCGCTCAGTTCAGACGAGATGGAGAGGTTCCGAAAAGACTTGGTTTTGCGACGAACTGTACTGTGGGTTCCAACCGGCTTAATCCTCGCTATGGGATTGCTATTTTTCTTTGAACTACCCCTTTCAGAAATAGAGTCTGTTGCGACCCTCTTGTTTGCCTTTTTTGTCGGGCTATTCTTGGGGCGCTTGTCTGGAAATCAACGGTATAGACAAATTCGCGACGCTTTGCTAGACGGCATGGATGTCGCCCCTCTTTTGCAGCAAGAAGGGAGAGCGATTGCGTCACGAGTTCTCGGCATGCCAGGAGGTGCCGATATTCTGGATGTACTCATGCGACCCCAAGAAGGTGGTGCACTTTCCAAGGAGAGGGACAAATGGGGGCGCGTCGTTTACAAGACGCGGGGAGAAGATCCCCGTGGACCTGCTGAGGGAGCAGGTGCGGACACCATCGATTCGAGAATGCCGAGAATTGATGCCATGACACCCCGGCCTGAATTTGAAGGGATTGAAGGTGAATTGACCGAAGGTGAAAAATTGGTGCGAGAAGCAAATGTCGCACGCGATCTCAAATCACAGGAAGCCTGGGAAGCCGCTGAGAAAGCAGACCCGGAACTCATCGAAGCTGGTGTCGAAAAGTTGGGTGATTTGGTGGCCAAGGGTCATGATTTCGGAGAGGGGGGTAATTTCCCTGTAGCGCCTACTCGCGCTGATCCCAATACGCCTCCACCGTCGCCGCCAGAGCACGATGAGGATTCGTCTCTGGATTGAACCCAAGAAGTGTTCTGGCTTTCTCAATAGAGGCGGACGAGTG
>CALCEF010000330.1 GCA_937901365.1 uncultured euryarchaeote
GCTAATTTTCGGGCTTGTCGAAAAATTCCCATTGCAATTCAACCAAATCTTCCCTCGATGATGCGCCTTTGTATGCTGCAAGAGGTTCCGCGTTTAGTAGCAAAAATTGTTCACCCCATGAAAACGGTTTGAGAATACGTTGGGCCTGTTCATCCTGATCCAACAATACCAAGCAGACTGCCAGTGCCTCAACAGTACTCAATCGACCCGGTTTACCCCAAGAAATGGGGTTTGCTGCTAGAACTAATGGTAATGTTCTACCTTCCAATCTTGGTGAAGACTTGCGAATCCTCACCAATGATTCATCCAATAGTTTCCATGAACAATCTAAGGCCACAAGGGCTGCGCCTTTTTCGATGAGGGGTAAATCATCCGGACCTAGGATCGTGCCGGCAGATGGGTCTAGCAGATATCCTCTTCGCGGTGGTCTACGGGTATCGAAATGCAGTGTTGCCAAATCTCTAGATGCCAATTTCCTCGCAGTACACTTTTTCGGGTCATCCTGATCTAAATGGATGATGTGCAATGGCACATCTCGCTCCAATTAATCACCCCGTAAATCCTTCTTTGCCTGATTGTACAAGTCTTCCATCGTCATCGGACGATTAGATGACTTCCGAATGACCGTTTCTTCTTCTGCGGAGCGTTCAATCATGAGTTTGATTCCAAGGATTCGCTCAAATTTGCTGATGACGGAATCTGTGGGACGCTTGCCTCCTTCTGTATGTTGGATGATGTTGACACGCTCTGCCATACGTTTTGCCAACTCTTTTTGATCCCAGCCCTTTGCTTCACGCGCATTACGGATGTGTGATGCGAAATCCGAACGCAACTCGTTGCTACGACGAACCATGATGTCCTTTCCTTTGCGTCCGGTGCCACCATATCCACCTGTGGTTCTTGCTCGAGGGGGTTGTGGTGAAGTAGTGGTTGGTTTAGACTTCGACTCGGGTGGTGCAATACCCATCTTCTGCATACATTGTTGGCAGGCTTCAATCGATACGCGGCCTTTCATGGCTCTACGCGTGCTAACCTTCATCGCGCCACAGACTTCACATTCACCCATGAGAACCCATCCACTGCTCTCCGGTAGCGGTCTTCAATTTTCACTTTACCTACAATCTATGTGTAAATCTTCATCAACGGTGGCGCCGCCGACCAACCATGTCTTCTGATTCGGATGCGATCAGTCCAGGAGGCGATGATTCTCGCCCCGCAAGAGATGAGGATGGCGTTGATGGTCAGCTTTCACGTCTGGAGAAGGACTACAGAGAGTTAACAGAAAGGGCTCAAAATTTGCTTTCAGAACGAGTATACCTGGAAAATGAGGTCAGTCAACAGAAGAAGAAAGTAAGCCGACTTGAAGAAGAAATCCGTATGTTGCGTTCACC
Source organism: uncultured euryarchaeote (assembly GCA_937901365.1). GTDB lineage: Archaea > Thermoplasmatota > Poseidoniia > Poseidoniales > Thalassarchaeaceae > MGIIb-P. The sequence continues at coordinate 1,392 of CALCEF010000330.1, forward strand.
ACCACATATCGTTGGCCACGTACAAGATCGAATCAGTGACGAAAAAGTCGTTGTTCGCTCCTCCAATGGCACTGTGTTTTTGGTGGCTGCCAATCAAAGGATTGATTCAGATTCGCTCAAACCCGGGGCAAGGGTTGCACTCAACCAGGATACACTGTCAGTCATCGAGGTATTGCATGATGCTTGGGACCCACTTGTCACAGGTGCTGAGATGCTCGAAAGACCTGATATCTCGTATGACGACATGGGTGGAATCGATGAGCAAATACAATTGGTTAAGGAAAGTATAGAATTGCCATTAACCTCACCTGAATCATTCACTAGATTTGGAATTAAACCCCCGAAAGGAGTCTTACTTGTCGGCCCACCTGGGTGTGGTAAAACAATGCTGGCAAAGGCTGTTGCTTCATCCACTGATTGTTCGTTTATCCGTTTGGTCGGAAGTGAACTGGCCCAGAAATATATCGGCGAAGGTGGTCGAATGGTTAGGGAACTGTTCGACTTAGCCCGCGAAAAAGCACCTTCGATTGTCTTCATCGATGAGATTGATGCGATCGGTGCTAAGAGATTGGATACCGCTACCAGTGGTGATCGAGAGGTTCAGCGCACGCTGATGCAATTATTGGCTGAATTAGATGGCTTTGATGCGCTGGATGATGTGAAGCTCATTTCTGCCACTAACCGGCCTGATATCCTAGATGAGGCGTTGCTAAGACCAGGTCGATTTGATCGAATCATCGAAATCCCACTCCCCGATGAAGAAGGGCGTACAGCCATATTGAAAATTCACATGGGTAAGATGCCCAAAACGAAAGATCTGTCAATCAGCAAAATTGTTTCTCAGACCAAGGGATTCAGTGGTGCCGACTTGAAGGCCACCTGTGTTGAAGCTGCGATGGTCGCAATTCGTGCCAAGCGCAAATCGGTTAATTCAAAGGATTTCAGTACAGCCATTGAGCGAATCTCTGAAAAGAAGGCCAATTCCGTCCGTGGAGATGCACCTGAAAATCTGTTTCACTGATGCGAACACTCATGGATAGGTGGCATAACCGCGCTCCATGACATCACTGGTTGAGTGTGTTCCAAATTTTTCAGAAGGTCGGGATGAATCCATCATCCGGGCAATCACTGATTCCATGGAGGCAGTGGAGGGAGTTACACTGCTCGATGTAGATATGGGCGCTGATTTCAATCGCACTGTTGTGACAATTGTCGGCCCACCAGAATCCGTTTTGGAAGCAGCAATTCTGGGCACCGGTGTGGCACTTGATCGAATCGATATGACTGGTCATACAGGTGAACATGATCGTATGGGTGCAGTTGATGTTGTACCATTCATTCCAATTTCACAATCTACAATGAGAGAATGTGTCGAACTTTCTATCAGATATGCCGAGCAAGTCAGTGAACGGTTTGACTTACCCATCTATCTATACGCCGAATCTGCTCGCTCAGATGCCCGTGTA
>CALCEF010000331.1 GCA_937901365.1 uncultured euryarchaeote
AATGCCGAACAGCGATTCCAAAACGCGTAAACGATTTTTCAGTGCACTTCTGTATAGACTCAAGCCGTCGATCTCTTCCAATGACTCTGCTTGTTCTTGAGGTGCTGCCAAATCACCATCCGCCAATCGCCATGCTAGTTCTGAAATTCGATCCTCCATATCAGGCATCGATTTGTAACCTTCAGCATCAAAGAATTTGACACCAGAGTCCGTAGCTGGATTATGACTGGCAGTGACCATCATCCCTGCATCTGCCGCACTAGCAAGAACCGCATTGTGCAGACCTGGTGTCGGTAACTCACCGACTCTAAGGGTGCGACATCCGGCTGCACCTAATCCTGATTCCAATGAGTCAACGAGTGCCGCATTTCCATCACGTCGATCCCAACCGAGGATTACCAATGGAGATTCACCCACGTCTTCGATGAGGAAAAGGCCCGTCGCTTCCCCAATGATTCTCATGGAACGATTACTGAGAACTCTTTGCTCAACCAGCGCATTGAGGGCACCCTCATCGTCGCCATCGAATGGCTCGATGTGCCCGCGAATACCATCTGTACCATGCAGTCGTGGCCGCGTCATCCAATCACTCTCGCAGTACACTTCCGGCTGGGTGACCACCGCTCACTGTCACATTCGGCCAGACATTGCAATTTGGACCTAGGACCGTGCCAGGATTGCAAACTGCATTGCATCCAATTTGCACTCCTTCGCCAAGAATTGCACCAAATTTCCTCAATCCTGTGTCTACCCCAAGATTGTGAATTCTGATTTGGCGGCCATCGTTTCGTAGATTGGACAATTTGCAACCAGCTCCGAGATTTACGTCGCGTCCAAGAATTGAATCACCGACGTAGTTGAAGTGGGGTGCTTTAGCACCTGGAAGTAACAAACTGTGTTTGACTTCTGTCGCATGTCCCACCACGGCCCCTCGGCAAATCCACGAATGGCTTCGAACATATGCCCCATGACGAACTTCTCCAGCGATGTATGACGGCCCTTCGATATGTGAACTAGGACCAATGAGGGAGCCATCCACGATATGTACTGGGCCTTTGGATTCATCAATGGTCACAGAATCATGCAGCCCTCGACGATTCGAGCCCAGGCCTTGAAGGAGGAACTCGAGTTGATTGGCCAACCCATTCGGATTTGATTTGTCTAGCAAAATCCAAGCCGGTCCATCATCGGGCATCCTGAGGCCTGTTACCTTCCCACCCGATTCGGCGAGGGAAGGAAATAGAGCGGCCGCGGTGACGTCCATCAGAGGTCCCACTAGGGACCTCGCCTAAGGTTTTGCAGCCTATTGGGACTCATGAGAGCGGCTTCGGGGCTGCATCGAGGACTTCCTGGCTGGTGCCTTGCTCGAATTGTTTGAAATTCTCTGCAAACATATTCGCAAGTTGATCCGCTGTTGCATCGTAAATTGCACCATCGCCCCATGTTTCACGTGGGTTGAGGATTTCTTCGGGGACTCCTTCACAGGTTTGCGGTACCTCAAAACCAAATCGAGGATCGATTACAAAAGTTGCATCATTTAAACTTCCATCCAATGCTGCATTGAGCAAAGCCCTCGTGTGCTTGATTTTGATCCGCTTGCTCTTGCCATATCCTCCACTTACCCATCCGGTATTTAGGAGCCAACAGCGAGCGCCGTGCTCTGCCATCTTTGAGGCGAGCAAATCGGCGTAAACACTGGGGTGACGGGGCATGAAAGGAGCGCCAAAACAAGCTGAGAATGTTGCTTGTGGTTCCTTGATTCCTACTTCGGTTCCGGCAACTTTTGCAGTGTATCCTGATATGAAGTGATAGGCGGCCTGAGCAGGGCTCAATCGACTGATTGGAGGTAAAACACCGAATGCATCACATGTGAGGAACACGACGTTTTGAGGATGGCCAGCCATTGAATCCTCAGTTCGATTCTCAATGAATTCAATCGGATAAGAACCTCGTGTATTCGCCGTCAATGAATCATCTGTGAAGTCAGGAACTCCGTCATCATCTGTGATGATGTTTTCCAAGATTGAACCTGGCATACGTGTCGTTGCAAAAATTGCTGGTTCTTCCTCTTCCTCTAGGTTAATCAGTTTGGCATAACAACCGCCTTCAAAGTTGAAGACACCCTTTGCGGACCATCCGTGTTCATCGTCACCAACAAGAGCCCGTTTTGGATCTGCTGACAATGTCGTTTTTCCGGTTCCCGAAAGGCCAAAGAAAACCGCTGTGTTGTCGCCAGTAGTATTCGATGAACAGTGCATTGGTAAATGGCCTCTACCGGGAAGAATATGATTCATAATCGAGAAAATTGATTTCTTAATTTCACCAGCATAACGTGTGCCTCCAATAATCACTGTTTTTTCCTCGAAGGAGATAATCACAAACGCTTCTGAATTGGTTCCATCAATTTCAGGATCTGCATGGAAATGTGGGGCGTGGAGAATGGTGAATTCAGGCTCATGGCCCCCAATTTCTTCAATTGATGGTCTGAGAAACATGTTGCGGGCGAAGGCGGAATGCCATGCGTTTTCGGTCACGACACGAATCGCGAGTCTTTCGTCGGCATCAGCACCACAGTGCAAATCCTGGACAAAAATCTCTTCCCTGTTTGAGAGATAATCGCGAACCTTTTGACTCAGATTTTCATAGACTTCAGGTGTAGTTGGAACGTTGATGTCCCCCCACCAAATATCTGCTGTTAGAGGGTTGCCTTCAACTTCGTCTTTAACGATGAACTTGTCATTGGGTGAGCGACCTGTTCGGTCTCCAGTTT
>CALCEF010000332.1 GCA_937901365.1 uncultured euryarchaeote
ATGCGTAGATGCCCGTGAGTTGAAAGAGCGCGCAGAAATGAGCAATCACTACGATTTACTGTTGGTCAACATCCCTCACGAGAGTCTGCAACACTTACCTTCTCTCTTGCCATTGTTGCGCTCCGGAGGAGTAGTTCGCGGTTGGGCAATTGTAGACGACACCGAATTTGAGAACACAAAGGTACAACTTCACAACATGATTGGTTCGGAAGCAAATCTCGAGATTCGCCGCTCGTATTCTGCAACATCAAACCTATGTCGATTCGAGGCACGCAAAGCGGCTAATTGAGTTAATTTTGGCGCCCCCGCCGGGATTTGAACCCGGGTCGGAGCCTCGACAGGGCTCCATGATAGGCCACTACACTACAGGGGCTGAGCGGGCAAGCGACAACGGACCTGTATTTAATCGGAACTTGTTCCGCGGTTTGGGCGCGAACATGACGGATGAGGGTATTGACGGCGATGACGGCTCAGATGAGATGCTGGCAAAAGTAACCGGAGAAGCCCCATCAGGGCCACCCAGCGGACCACCCAGCGGACCACCCAGCGGACCACCCAGCGGACCACCCAGCGGACCACCAGGCAAAGGTTCGGGCGGCCGAGCAATGTTTGGAGGCAGTTCATCACCCCCATCTGGTCCACCTAATGCTCCACCAACTGCCCCATCTGGTGCTCAAACAATGCACACGGGCTCAAGCGTTGTCATCGAAGCAGGCCAAGAAAAGATCGAAACCGCCAAGCGAACAGTCGATGGTGATGAGAAGGCTGAATTGGAACAATTACGTCAAGAAAATGAGAGTCTTAAGCAAGGAATGGCAGCAGCTGGTGAAGTGATTCAAGAGGTTGAAAACCCCCCGATGCCCCCTATCGTAGGAGATGGTTTCGTGGTTCCTGGTGAGATCGTGGGAATGTTCGCAACACTTGGTCGTCAGTTGCACAAAGAGCGCTTGCTCCACGGCACTGCAGGCTCCTTCAGCCTCCTCTCCACTCAATCTCCAGGTTTAGTACACATAACTCGTGAGGGAGCAGCCCTTGGTCTAATGAACGAATCCGACTTGATTACTGGCCGCTTGGGAGACGCTGCCCCCAATAGGGCGAGTGAGGATTGGCAAATCCACAGTGTGGCGTTAGCAATTGCAAGTTTAGAGAATGAAGGCAGAGGTGCATGCGTGCATGTTGCTGCACCCTACACGACTACACTCAGCCTCGAGAAAGATCGTTATGCATTGGTTCCAACTGATTTTGAAGGCCGCTCAAACTATGGCCGTGCGACAATCGTCGATGTTCAATACGACGACATGGAAGGCTATCTTGTTGAAATCACAGAAGCCCTCAAACAAACAGGAAACAAGTTGTTTGTTGCCCGTGGTCACGGTGTGTATGCACTCGGCGCAGATTTACTGGAAGCATGGGGCCATGCAGCAGCCTTTGAGCACAGCATGAGAATCCTCTATCTCAGTGAATTGGCGGACCTTTGAGTTCCGCCACCTTGATTGAGCGCCAACCTCGCCACACGCCAATGAGTGATGCACCGTTGGTGATTGATGTCGTCGACAACGGCGG
>CALCEF010000333.1 GCA_937901365.1 uncultured euryarchaeote
GTGAATTGTGTGAATTGGGTAACACACTCATCGTGGTCGAGCACGATGAAGCAACACTTCGTCAAGCGGATTGGTTGGTGGACATCGGCCCTGGTGCTGGCAAAGCTGGGGGTCGAATCGTCTCCAGCGGCTCACTGAAGAAATTGCTGCGAACAAAGGACAGCATCACCGGCTCATACCTCTCGGGAAAGACATCGATAGAAACCCCCGAAGATCGGGTCACACCCAACGGCCACTCAATCACAATCCGCGGCGCCCGCCTCAACAATTTGCAAGACATTGATTTGGAAATACCTCTGGGGTGCATGGTCGCGGTGACGGGCGTATCAGGGAGTGGGAAGAGTAGTTTGGTGACCGGCACACTGGCACCCGCACTCCAGCGAGACCTCAACGGCGCAGAAACAACACCCGGGCCACTAAACAGCATCACTGGACACGAAGAACTGGACAAAACAATCGTCATTGATCAAGCCCCAATCGGCCGAACACCTCGTTCTAATCCAGCCACATATACCGGTGTATTCACCCCCATCCGCGAACTATTCTCACAAACACCATTGTCCAAGGAACGCGGCTATGCGCCCGGACATTTCTCCTTCAACGTGAAGGGTGGCCGATGCGAAGCCTGCAAGGGCGGCGGCTCCATCAAACTCGAGATGAATTTCTTGCCTGATGTTTGGGTGACTTGTGAAATTTGCAAAGGCGCGAGATACACACGAGAAACGCTCGAAGTCTCTTGGAAGGGTCGAACGATCTCCGACATTTTGCAAATGAGTGTCGCCGAAGCTGTGGAATTCTTTTCGAATCAACGGAAAATCCACAGGATTTTGAAAACACTCGATGATGTTGGTTTGGGATACATCAGATTAGGCCAACCCGCAACCACACTCTCAGGGGGCGAGGCACAACGCGTGAAGTTAGCGACCGAACTCCATCGCCCAGCCCATAGGCCAACAGTATACATCCTCGACGAACCTACGACCGGCCTCTCGATGGCTGATGTGGATCAATTGATCCAAGTTCTCCTCCGCATTCGTGAAAACGGCCACACAGTCGTCATTATCGAGCATAATCTCGACGTGGCCAAATCAGCGGATTGGATCATTGATTTGGGCCCAGAAGGTGGCGACGGCGGCGGTGACGTGGTCGCTGTGGGCACCCCAGAAGAAGTCGCAAAAAACCCAGAGAGTTACACAGGGCAATTCCTTTCTACGCAACTCAGCAAGCCATGAACCCCTTCCGGTTTGTTCAAGGACGGCCATCAAAAGCCGCCTCCCCGTAGGGGGAGGCGAATGGGTAAGTTACCGGTTCATTTGATTGAAGTCACCCCTAGGGAATTGCCTGGCCTACAGGACACGAGGGGCGAGAGTATTCGCAGTATGCTTTCAGCAGACCACAACCTATCGGTTGGCAGGGTCCGTTCGATTACAGGATACCAAGTCAAAGCCAACCTATCCTCGGGAGAATTATTGCAAAGCCTTCAGGATTTGTTCACTGATCCAATCATCGAACAAGGCGCGGCCAACAAAAGCCTCCTAGACGACGAAGCACTGTTTCCAGACCATCCTGATTTGGCCATCATGGTCGGTTTCAAACCAGGGGTTACAGACAACGCAGCACAGGCAGCATTGGATGGCTTCCACACATTGTTCCCAGAACAAACCGATGCACAGATTGCAACGACGATGACCTACTTGTTCTGGGATTTACCTTCCGATATCGATGAGAAATGGTTGGCCATGACTCTACACAACCCAATGATCGAAAGAGCTGCCATGGCGAATGCCAATCACTGTTCCAATGCTGTTTGGCCACAACTTTCGTTCCCCGAACGCCCTTCAGTCACATTTGAGCCACCAGCCACAATCAACCTAGAGGTGGACGATGAAACTCTCATTCAGATTTCAGAAGAAGGCTTACTGGCCCTAAATTTAGAAGAAATGCAAGCGGTTCAAGCACACTATCGCAACCCTACAATTCAGGCCACCAGAGCAGAATTGGGATTGCCGCCAACCGCGCCGACCGACGTCGAATTGGAATGTCTAGCACAAACTTGGTCGGAACATTGCAGCCACAAGATTTTCGCAGCAAAAATTCACCACGTGGACACAGAAACCGGTGAGGACAGCGAAATCAATTCGCTGTTCAAGACCCACATCATGCAACCGACTTTGGATATGCAAAAACAAGTGGATTGGCTCCTCAGCATTTTCCATGACAATTCAGGAGTGATCGAGTGGACAGATGATTGGAGCCTTTGCATCAAAGCTGAAACTCACAACTCACCCAGCGC
>CALCEF010000334.1 GCA_937901365.1 uncultured euryarchaeote
CCTCCCATCCAGAAAATCACAATCATTGCGAAGAAGGAGAGGATCATGAACAGTGGGATGTGGTGCAATGGCCACTCATACCAGCCTTTTCCTTCGATGTATTCCTGACCCTTTTCGCCTCCGAATGCTTTGGCGATGTCACCAAAGATTGACACGAAGGTTGGAGCCATTTTGAACAGACCCAAGAAACCGCCACCAAGAATTGCACCGATTGCAATCGTTCTGATGATGCTCTTGTAGGCCACCCACTGTACGGGGCCACCAATATCTTGCAAAGGAGTATACAGAGGCGCTCCAGATACTGCATCGATACCGGTGAAGACGGGGACATTGAATGCCACAGCCATCGGGATGAGGAAGAACCAAGCGACGAAGGAGCCGAGATTAACCAAGAAGGCGACGCGCATTCGCATGAACCATCCGACTGCAAACAGCGTAGGGCTAAGTTCGATGCCGAGGAATGTGTAGGAGAATGGATTGCCTTCGTCAAACCACGTAATTCCATTCGTTACAGCGTGACCATCTACCAACTCGCTAGGTTGGTGGATCCATCGCTCGGAATATACAGATGCTAGACCCCATTCATCCCCAGATGCTGTGACAGCGATTTTATCTGCGATTGTCAGGCCATCTTTCCAGAATAATGGATAATCGATAATGAACATGAAACCCATTGTTAGCACGGTCCAGAGGCCAACGGTTTGCAGACTCTCCTTTGCCGCTTCTGCGGCGCCGGTATTGACATCCGCAGCAATGTCAAGCATCTTGAGCGTCGCTTCAAATCCAGGCATAGGAAGTGGATCTTCAACCAGCCAGACCCTGCGGAAGATGATGAAATACATCACACCGAGGAATCCAGCAAACATACTGGCAACAATTCCAATGAAGGCCAACTGGAATACGTCGACACCTGAAAGTAGAGGAGAACCATTGACATGGTACTCTGTTTTGAACTCTGAGGATAGTAAGAAAATAGCTGGGAACGTGAAGATAAATCCTGTCGATGCATGGGTTGCCCCGGTTGTAGCACTTGTCGAAATATTAACTTCTGAAGGAGACCATTTCAGTGCCATTCCAAGCAGATAAGCGACATACCACGCCGCCGATACAGCGAGACCAATTTTCAGACCAATGTAAGCAGTAACACCACTGAAAATTGAACCGATCAAGATTCCAATCATGATCTTTCCAAGTGACCAGTGACTGATTTCAAACGACTCTTTGAGATTCTTTTCCTCGAAATATTGCTCAAGCAATCCAGTGTTGAGGTTGTTGTACATATCTTCGTCTAGCCAAGTCAGTGAACCAGACTCGATTGCGGCCAGACCTTTTGCCGTCACGGGTTGACGATATGCGGACTTTCTGACACCCGACATTTCAGCACCCGCTCCTATGGAGCGGACTGTGGGTGGTGGGCAGGGGTCTTAGGTTTGTGGGGAAAACGAATAGGCCAACCCTACGGGTTGAATTCCCTCGATAGCGTATAGGAAGATACGTCATATCCGAGGCTCTGATACAGACCCAATGCTCCTTCGTTCAGTGCATATACAGTCAGCCTAACTTCATCCGCACCTCGCAACTTACACTCTTGTTCACATTCGCGAATCAGTGCGGTTGCAATTCCCTTCCGACGCGCGTGCGGTTCGACCCAAACATCGGCAATTTCCCAAACTTGGGTCGGTGCATCGAGTATGAAGCCATCACGTGAAAATGTGCAGATCCCAACTAATTCGCCGTGTTCTTTCGCCACCAATATTCGACTCTGACGAATTTTTGATTCAAGAAATCTTTGCACACGTTCGATGTTGAGAGGTGATTGTAATTCCTCGATCGGGCCACGATAATCCTGTTGCTGCTGATCTTCGACCAAGCGCCACCATGCTGACTCAATATCTGAAAAATCATCAAAACCGGCAACAGCGACAATCATTGGTTCAGATGCTGTGACCAAATGAACCACCTAACGAGGTGTTCAGTGATCTCGGATAATCTTGTAGCGACCCATGGCTTCCATCCAGAGAATTTCGCCACCTGCTTCAAGTGTCATTCCATCTTCCAACGGTAGAATCAGCGTCTCGTAAGTCTTGTTGTCCATCGCATGAACTTCAGCACCCTGTATGTGTGTCACAATCGCTGAACCCTTTTCGATGAGGGGGACGCTGATTGAATCGGTAACAGGTGAGACGTGGCTCTTCTTTTGGCCTGTGAAGATGTCTTCAAGCTCGATTCGAGCCTTTGCCCCACCGTGCTTACCAGGCTTTGATTTGGTCATACCAAGAATCTTGTACGCATTCTCTTCAAGAGCGACATAGCGACCGATTTTTAGTGTTCGAACTTCGACTCGTGTGGTGCCTGGCATGGGAATCAAACCGATTCCAACGGTCGGGCCTTATCAGGGTTCGGTAACCCTTGGTCAGAATCTGGCACTATGTGGTTTCTTTGCTAGAATCCAGTTTCAATATGAGTAGAAACCTTCACCAGATTTTCGACCCAACTTCCCTTGCTCCACCATCTCAATGAGTAAATCGGCAGGAGCATACTTGTCATCACCCAATCCTTCGTGTAATACGTTCATGATATGGAGAACTGTATCATTGCCGATCAGGTCCGCTAGAGCGAGTGGACCAATGGGGTGATTCATTCCAAGTTTCATGATTCCATCAATCGCTTCTGGTTCTGCGACACCTTCCTGTAATGTGATGATCGCTTCGTTAATCATCGGGCAAAGGATTCGATTAGAAACAAATCCTGGTGAATCATTGCAGCATAGTGCGGTTTTACCCATCTTTTCACTTGCTTCAATCACGGCAGCAGTTACGGCTTCCTCTGTATCTGAACCGTTGATAATTTCAACCAATTTCATGATCGGTACCGGGTTCATGAAATGCATACCGATGACTTTGTTCGGGCGTGAGGTTGCAGCAGCAATTTCATTGATGCTGATGCTACTGGTATTACTTGCCAAAATAGCATCCTTTTTGCATATGGCATCTAGTTCAGCAAACGTCGAAAATTTGAGGTCAGGAATCTCAGGAATCGCTTCTACGACAAGATCTGCATCTGCTGCAGATGCGCGGTCAACAGAGACAGAAATTCGCGATAGAGCTGCATCGGCATCCGCTTGCGTCATGCGCTCTTTGGAAACCAATTTCGACAGAGATTTTGAAATCGTGGACATCCCGTTGTCAACATATTCCTGCTGAATATCGATCATTGTCACCGTATATCCTGCACAAGCTGCGACCTGAGTAATTCCGTTACCCATCTGTCCAGCCCCTAGGACTGCTATCTTCTCAATGCTCATAGCCCATTCGAGAAAGCCTCGATTGATTACCCCTTCGGGTGTTGTGTTTAGTTGTCGTATTCGGCCCACTCATCCATCTCGGGTGTTCTATACCACCAAGCACCTTCGTCATACCACCACTCACAACCATTCTCATCAACCTTGTAATTGGGATCATCTTCGGGTGAAAGTTCCTCTTCTGGTTCCGGTTCTGATTGAATTGCTGATTCGGCAGTTGAAGTCGCCTTAGATCGCTTCTTTTTCTTCTTGGGCTTTCTAAGCACCAGACTCAAACCGCCTCCAATCGCAATCAACAAAACGACCATTGCTGAAATCAAGATGATGACTGTCGTACTCAAACCGCCTCCAGAGTCAGGAGTGATGTAAGCGGTATTCGATGAATCGTCATCAGAGTTCTCTCCTGAGGGGAACATATCTTCAGGACATCCTGGATTCTCTAAATTTTGAAGGGAGTTCGCATGTAGTGGGCAACGGTCGGGTGTGCGTGCCCCAGGAATCAATTCACCTGGCCATGACAGGTTCACTCGCATCTCATCGTCTGACCATAGACTGTTGGCATAGTTGTCGTAGTAGCCATCACCATCCGTGTCCTTCCACTGTGTGCCGATGTTAGGAACGATATCTTCGACATCAGCCCAACCATCACCATCTGAATCTATGCAACCTTGAAGATTGCCTGTAGAGGTACCAGCTTCGTCAGGGCAGTCGTCGCCATTGGTTCCGGAAGCATTGTTGCCAAACCCGTCTCCATCTGTGTCTATTGTTTGCGATGAATCCTCGGGGGCCCAATCTACTGAATCGATTGCTCCGTCTCCGTCTGTGTCACGCTCAGATTCAGAGCACCCGTTGTTATCGACATCTAACACCTCATCTTCAGGTGTATTGGGGCAGTTGTCGTCAGAATCAGCTACACCATCGAAATCCAAATCACGTTCTGATGGTGCACAACCCATGTTGTCGACTAGGGAAATCTCGTCCGCCGGTGTTTCGTAGCAACTGTCGGCCATTACGCCAGAAGGTGAATCACCATACCCATCACCATCCAGATCAGAATGCTGGCTCGGTTCATCGGGGAATGCGTCATCATCATCGGACCAACCATCACCATCTGAATCGGGGCAACCAATACTCCCCCCCAGAGTGGATGTTCCAAACGTATCTGGACAACTGTCAGGAAGGAAACCATCCGGATTGTCTCCATATCCATCGCCATCTCGGTCTTTGTGTTGTGTCGAATCTGTGGGGAAAGCGTCTCCGTTCTCAGAGACGCGAATACCATTGATTACGTTCCCCCAAGTGTAATTGTCGCCGATTCCATCCCCATCGCCATCCACCCATTGTGAGGGGTTTCCTGGGAACATGTCGTTCAAGTCTGACCAACCATCGCCATCGGTATCCACACACCCAAATCGATCTTCGGTAGACAGGCCAAATTCACTCACGCATTCATCCGCCTGATAGCCATCGACCTCATCACCGAAACCATCGCCATCAGAGTCTGCCCATTGGCTGGGTTCATCGGGGAAGGCGTCGGATGCATCCGCCCACCCGTCACCGTCCGCATCTGGGCAACCTGTCGTCGGAATTGTGCTGGTTCCGAATTGATTTGGACAATCGTCCACGGTATTCACAAATCCATCGCCATCATCATCGAGCTGGTTCTGAGCGCATCCAGTTGTATCGACGGACAAACCTGCGTCAGTGTTTGGACATTGATCATCCCCATTCCAAATTCCGTCACCATCATCGTCGGGCAAAATGCCTCGCAGATCGAGCCCGACTCGGTCACCAGACATGACACGGGAAAATGGATCCAAACGAACAAAGCCGATCTCGTCGAAGTTTTCCTGACCTGCTTCAGAAAGCATCCAATTGATGAAATTTCGACTATCGTCGACCTGATCTTCTCTCAATGTAAGGAAGTAATCACCTTGGAATGGCCAAGCCCCTGTTGAGCTATTTTCAACCGTTGGTTGGACTGGAGAATGACCCATTGAGGCCAAATCCTCTGCACCGTGCGTCCAGTTGTCGAAGATGGGGACATTGTATACAGAGTTTGATTCAATTCCAACACGCAATTCAGTGATGCCGATGGCTGTTTCAAATCCGACAACACCGCTGACAATTTCACTGCGAGTTTCCTGAATCAAGCGTTGACGATCGAAATTCGCAGTAAACCAATCATCCGGGAAATCGCAATGCTTGCAGAACATGAATGAATCCATCATCTGAGGAATAGAGCGATTCTCCCAGCGATGGTATGTATGAATCGGCTCTTCAACACAGGATGAATGGAAATCACTCCATTCTACAACGCCATCTCCATCATCATTCGGTATGATGGAACTGAGGGTCATCCCTGGATGATGACCATCGTTGATTAGATCAGAAGTTGATGCCCCTGAAATCATCCACCGAACCTGACCCATTGACAGGCCACCGATGGTATTGACACATGTTTCGGCATCACCATTTGCTCTCACCATTAGTGAGGCTGGCATTCGGGCGACTGGTACATCGACGAGTAGGTCTCCATTCGAATCGCAGGTGCGGAGACCACTGGTTGAATAATTGGCCAAAGGTGTCGTCAGACTTTCAGCAGAAGTGGAGGCGCCTGCCCCCATCAATATACCACTCTTTTCAGCCGCCTGATTACATTGGGTTTGTGTAATTGGAACAACGGATGTTGAATTGTAATGATTGGGTAGGTAGTCATGACTAACATCAGCATATTCAAGAAATCGACTTTCCATCAACTGACCGGTCACGTCACCACCCATCCAGATGAATGCATCCGCTGAGTAGAATGTGTAGAATGCGCCATAGTGGCGGCCTCCAAAGTAAATCTTGGTTTCATCGGCTGACCAAGCCACATCCCTCGCCCCGCGTCGACCAGACGCTCCTTGTCCACTGCTTGGGAAATCACCCAATTGGTAGACCTCCGTCCAATCTGCTGTGCTGTAAATCGATGTTGAAGACCCACTTGTTGTTGCCAATACAAAGTGTGTTCCCGCTTTGTTGAAAGCGACATCATACACATCTGAACCTTGGTTCACTTCAGCGATCATGGTTCCATTCGTGGGGTCGTAAATGCGGAAGCGGTTGTCATTACCCCCCGTGATAATCCAACGCCCATCAGGGCTCCAATCCAATCCCAATACGACATCTGTATGATTGTGGACATTGAAAAATTGTGATCCATTTGAAGTCCAGTGCACGGACATTTCTTGGGCATGTGTGACTGCGATAAATCGCCCATCTGGACTGGGGACAATGTTGTAGACATCATCACCACCGAACTCAATGACGCGCAGAATTGCCCAATTTGATGTATCGTATATTGTGACATTGTTATCTTTTCCACCAGCGTACAATTGACTGCCATCTGGATTGAATGACAAACCGAAGGTGTCATCGTCATGGTTGGCGGAGAGGTTGACAAGATGTGTAGCCGATTGTGAAGCCCAATCCATCTCGTAAACGTGAACATTGGCTGTATTTGCATCTGTTTCATATCCTGCTACGGCAAGAAGAGAACCGTTTGGAGAAAAATCCAGTCCACGGGGATTTGATCCAATTGTGAACAAAGAATGCAGTAATTTCCCCGATGCACTGGCGATATACACGTTGTCGCCACTATCTGCTCCAACAGCAACCATACCATTTGGGGCGACATCTATTGCCCGAGACATCGAACTACGACTCGAGGAGGTGTATTCACTAATCCCTCCAGACAATTCATCGTCCCACGAATATTCTCGAGTGGCGTCAGTGAATTCAGAAATCGTGCCTTCAGCACTGTCAGGTACACCGTTTGAATCTGAATCAGGGCAGCCCATCAGGCCGGTTGTCGAGGTGCCCGCAGCAAATGGGCAATCATCGATTGTGTCATCGAATCCATCGCCATCACCATCCGCTGCAAAGGCGCTCGGTGACCAGTATAGCAATGAGGTGACCATCAGCACGGTCAGAAAAATTGACATGCGACGATTCCGATTCATGATTCTCACAACGTCATTCAGTGTTTGATGGTGTCGCTTCCTCGTGCGAGACGACTACGTCGTCTTCAAACATGGAATCTGCCTCATGGATATTGCCCGATTGCTCGACGTCCCAAGACTCTGAGTCTGTGGGTTTGCGCCCCTTCATGTTTTGCAGGACATAGAGTAGTATTGCGAATATGCCAATGGCTGCCAAATTGTGAAGCGAGCCTGGTGTCTTCAGCTGTTCACCGACTGTGGCCTCTGGGGCATTCAAATTTGTACTGATTTCAAGGCGTTGACGATTGCCGGCTGCGTCAATCAATTCGACTGTTGCCAACCATTCACCGGGGACACCTTGTGCCGAGAAAGATTCTGGCTGCATCCCATCAAAATCGGAACCCTTTCCTGTTTGACTGAACACATCAACATCTGAATTTTTCAGGATGATGGACCATTCGACAACATCTTGGCTCAGGATAGAGAGATCGGCCGTCACAAAACAATCCGCATCAGCAGGGGTACCCCAAGCTGGAGCGGTTGGCTGTCGATCACATTCGGTCTGACTCCAGATTACGTTTGCACTTGGTGCGGTCTTGTCGGTGATGATTGACCGAATGTCCACTGCGCGATTGCCAGCGAGATCAATCTGGTAGGTCACCATATACCACTCTCCTTCGATGATTGGAAGACTGGATTCAATCGAGAACGTCCCCGACTCTGTACAATCGCCCTGACTGACGAGGCCGCTGATATTGATGAAGACGGTTAAACCATATTCACATTGACCCTCTACATTTGCTATAGAGTGGTAAGTTGCGTATCCATCAACCGGTGATTCTACAATCAGTAATGGAGGTTCTTGATCCAGTACGACAACGAGTTCATAGACGAAAGTTTTCTCCAGTGCCTGCAGGTGGAAAACAAGATGATTTTCACCAACATTGAGATCGATTGGAATAGACACACTACCATTTTCAATCGCATACACAGTTCCATTCATTCCGTCATGCCACCACTCGTAGAGTTGGTCTGGCCCAAGTGTTAGGTGGGTCCAGACTCTAGAGGTGTTAACATGGGTATTGTTCCATGGGGCATCGAGTGTAGGCCAGTATGTTTCTTCTGGCAATGTAACATCAATACAACGTTCTGATAAATTCGGATCCACAATCCCTTCGATCGCAGTATTATCCCAGGCAAAGATACAGATTGTGTGTCCACCGGTTCGTCCTAGTTCAACTAGTAAGTCTTGACTTGCATTATTGAATTGTCCAGATGACCAAAGATTCTCTCCATTGACTTCAACCCACTGGTAACTCGATTCACTGACATTCCAAGCAATCTCAAGGTAATGATCAATCAATACCTGATTTTCCTGTGGGGTTTCGATTGTGATTGTGGGTGCGGTTCGATCAATCAGTATCTCTGCACTATGTGAGCCGGTATTGTTTGCCCAATCTGTAACCTCCAATTTCAATTCATACAAATCGTCCGCCCAATTTGTGAAGTTAACCATGAAGCGATTCTCCTCCATTATGGGTCGATTTGTATACGGGATTTCGTCCCATGGCGGAGCATTGTCAATGTGGCACTGCTGCTCCATTTCAGTCCCGATTGAAGATATAATTGTGAGACAAATCTCTCGGCCATCGAACAACCGAGTAATGGATATCTCGCCCGCTTCGAAACTGTATGGTTGTTCTGACTGAATGGGTACGTAAGCATCACCCCACTCGGGAACAAGTATGGAGTCGAAGGACAATTGGTCAGTGGGCCCGGAATTGTCAGGTGCCCATGGATCAAAAACCATGCTCGCATTGGCCGAATTCCAGTTTCCAGCAGGATCTCTTGCGATGAATGTGAATTCATTCATTCCATGCCACTGCCATGTAGATGTGTCCCAGAATTCTGCGGAAGCTGGATCGGAATTAGGACGACCCCAAATCGTCGGTTGGAGTACTAAATCTAGGTCGACTCGACCCTCCTCGTCTACAGGTAGTTCTGTGCCATTTAGCCAAAATGTAGCCTCCGGATCCGTCATTGCCCATGTATCCGTCAAATGAGGTTGGTTGGTGAACATCCGCCAATTGTGTATTGCCAGAGGTGGAGCAATATCATCATACTCGATTCTCAGATGTGACTGATCCAAACGATTTGTCAAATCCAATGTTTCCCCTGAATATTCGTGCCACCGATTGTCGCTAGGTAAACTCCAGTTCAACCATGCAGACCTTAGTGTCAAGTCATTCCAACGAATCGCGGCGTCAGAATAGTTGGACGCATTGCCGGTAGGTGGAATCCAAGTTGGAGAGGTTGTTAATTCAAGGCGATCAAAATCAACACCAGATTCCTTCACCCAAACATCGACTGTATGGCGACCTAGGGTTGTTACATTCAAGCCGAGTGGGTAACTGATATTCTGGCCATATACCGAATTTGTCCATGTCCACCCGGTCCCATTCACACTCAAACCATCATCACCAGCAGATTGCAAAATACCGTCTAAACCTACGTGGATTGCATTCGACTGCCCGCTGTGTTGGTTCAACCGAACCCATACCCAATAGATGCCGGTTGTATCAAACTCAACATCCCATGATAGAAGCGAACCGGTTGACTGGTTGGTGGAATCAAAACCGTCGAATTCAGTGGTCATGTAACCGGTCCCAGAATAATCGGATTCGGCATCGGAAAAAGCCCATTCAGGACCATCCCCTGTTAGAATGTTCATCGCCGATTCGGCTTCCAATGTCAGTGTATTGTTCATCACAGCGTAATGGTCTCCATCGCTGAAAATACGATTAGAATTCCAATGATTCCAAAGTTCTAGGTAGTCACTGCTATGTTGACCCTCTACACTAATCGTTTCGAGAGTGGCTGAAAAGGGGATTGGTGCACCAGGCCATTGGGAGTTGACATCAAATGTCATTCCACTGATATTGAATCCTGTACCTTGATCATTCGAGTGCATAGAGATGTCCAAAGTCTGATTCGTACGCGTTCCATTTGGCAAAGAGAAGGATATCTCGGGCGCGGGGTCGATTAGGACGAAACTGTATGGAAGGCGAATGAGGCCCCCACTGTCCAAGGTCAAATCGACAAATCCGCCCCAAATCCCGGCTTCTGAAGGTCGATTCCAAGTGATGTTTAGTTCAATTACGCTTGTCGGAATTGCGCCGCCAAGAGCTGTTGTGCCATTGGTATAATTACTCAAAATTTGAGTTTCATTCAATTCAGAAAAACCGATGATTCCGAGATCATTTCCGCCAATTTCAGACCAACGCAACCAGAATGTTGTGTTGGAGGCCCGAAGATCATATCCATGAACGACGACCCAGTAAGTATCTGCTTGCCCTCCCCCATATTCAATCGATTCATCGCAGTTGAAGTTGCCTGAACTACCCACTTGCTCATTGCCCCAATCGATTACACCGTTGCTGTTTTTGTCCCTGTACAGGTATAGATCTAGATCCGTACCGGACTGATGACAACCAATCTCGACCTCAATCAATTCATTTGAGGATGCTGTAAATTCACGGATGTAAGAAGAGGATGTGACATCATCGGGATCATCTTGGAAGACGGTTTCACTTGACAGGTATTGTGGTATTGTGAATCCATGGGCCGCAATTGAGTCGATGTCCAGTTCAACAGTCGAGCCGATTCGATGGGTCGATGTCCCACTCATCTGTGTCCAATCCGAGAGTGTGGTTGACAACCCTGAGTCGATGGGAGTGATGTATCCAACGCTGATGTTCAAGGGGTTGTCATTGGTATTGACACCGTGCATAGCTGAGTGCAGCAAGATTTGTTTCGTTCCAGGGGTGTCGTCGGCGATGATAATTTCACGACTGCCACCACCATTGGTATAATGCGCATATTTCCCACCGCCCTGATGTTGACCGACAGAACCTGTTTCCATCACGACTGTGCGTGGACCGTAGGCCGTTGGATCATCTAGGTAGAAGGGGTGGTCTGCTTCGCTCATCCAGTGTACATCAACATCTGTAAACGGATTGTCGGGCCAATCGACGTCTACGAGGATGGAACCGTTTCCTGAAAGGGATGCGGGCCAATCCATCGTCAAGAACTTCCAATCGCCAGATTCAGCTCTCCAGCCCCACCTTTGTGCGCCCTGCAACCAGGTTTCATCATACAGTGTCTGGTTGCTTACATTTCCATCAATATGATTCGGGACCAGTGAAAAGGGGCCACTAAATCCAACATTTGTGATGACGGGCCATGTCCAATCCCTTGTCGTGTTGTTCGAAGTGGCATGAATACGCAAGCCGTGTTGCTTGAGACCACCTCTAGCATCAGGTGGTACATCGATGGTCACATTGACCTGTGTGGTTGAATTTGGTAAAATTGACAAATTCTGTGGTGATGAAATCCAAGAATCATTTGCTGGGCCGAATGCCGTCCAGTCAAATTCAATCTGAAGTGGGTCTTTGTTGGGTTCTCTGACAAATTGGCGCCAAAGGGCTACGATGAGGCCGTCGCCATCCCAATCATGCGGATTTCCAACTCGTGCTTCAACTTGGCCTGATTCATACACATGCTCGGTAATCATAGCCAATTCATTCGACTCGGTCCACTCACCGTCATCGACGTAGCTATCGTTATTGGAATCGGTAGTCCAATTGCCATCTCCATCATTGTCGTTCCAAAGGTATATGCGGAGATGAAGGCGATTTTCTGACTGTAGATTCTGATCGCCGTCGAAACCTTCCCCTTCCATTACTGCACGCGCACGTATGAGTGTGGCTTCTGCTGGAAGTGACAAATTCGCATCCCCGGAAATATGCAGAGGGAATGCCCAATCGGGACGATCTTGGTGTCCATCCCAAGTTGTGTTATTGCCCGAATCTGTACTATTCCATGTCATGTGATAGCCTGCAACCGGTACCAGTTCTGATGGCGTCAAAGTGACATTCATCGGTGAACTACCTGTGTTTGAAAGCGACAATTGCATGGTCTGATTTTGCCCGGGCAATATGTAGTTTAGATTGGCATCGCGGTGTGCACCTTCATTCTCACCGGTCATCCACGATGCTGGGCTTACCAATAGAGAGCCATTGTCACCTTCGATGGCTGCAACCGCACGACTGGCATTCATCCAACCTGCACCCTGAACCAGTGGATCATATCCCCTGTCATCTGCAGTCGACATTACCATGTCTCTGAAATTTTGTGAATCTGGCCATTGGCCTGTATTGTTCTCCCATGCTTGGTAAACAATTGCGGCAAGGCCGGCGGCGATTGGAGTGGCCAAAGAGGTACCGCCCCATGTTGTGTATGCGTTATTCGCATTGTTCACTTCATTCAATGTTCGATCTCCGGTAGCAGACCAACCCACTGCGACAAGGTCTGGGTCGAGTCTGCTGACAGAATTTGGACCCCTATTGGACCAAGAGGCGGACTCACCCCAAGTGCTGCCCTTAGACGAAAATGCGCCTACAGAAATGACTCCATGGGCACCACCTGGTGAGGCTGTGGTTCCATACCCATGTCCCCCATTGCCAACGGCTACAAAATAGGTGGTTTGTGGCGAGTGTGCTCTCGTCAGCCAATCCACATACAATGACCAGAGATCTGCACCGTCATCGTGCGCGCTGGAAATGCCAAATGAGAAAGAACCAATCTGACCTTGGTCGTGTGATGTTGACCCATTTCCATCATAACCTTCAGAAATAAAGCGCATCGAATCAAGGTATGAACCGCCACCATAGAAATTTGCAACCGAAATCAATTCGCTACCTGGCGCCATTCCCAAAACGGCTCCATTGCTGATGACACCTTGTGCGGAAACCGCTGATGCACACAATGTACCATGATTTCCACCAGCCTCTGATGCATCATTGAGCATCAATAATACCAATTCTCCAGCTCCTGCAACACGGTTCTGATAACCTGTCCTCGCAGCGTAAACATCCCCGTAGGGGACTCCATGAATGCCATCTGAAATCCACCAAAGCAATCCGGCGCTCTGGTCCCATAGTCCGTCGTCATTGGTATCCCTTCCATAGGTAGGATTTGATTTGTTGATGGGTGTTTCATCACCAAATTCGCCATCTCTGTCGATGTCGATATAGACGGTGTCATAAACACCTGAAACTATAGTGTCAACCACCAATATGAATACATCACCTCCAGCTTTCTGGATGAGACTTGAGTCGGAGTGCTCACCAAAATGATAGACGCCGGAAATCGATTCGTGTATACCTAAAATATCCCAACCCTGATTGTCCAATTCGGAATCGTTGTCCGAATCACTATCCGTGCTTGTTGTATCAACCCACCAAGAATTGTCTGCACTAGGATATGCCTGACCGTCGCGCTGCCATCGAAGCAATGAGACAGGGTCGTGCATAATTCCCCAACCATCGTAGGGTGATGTTGGGTCGTCAAGAATTGCTT
>CALCEF010000335.1 GCA_937901365.1 uncultured euryarchaeote
CGTGATCGCCAATAGAGTGGGATTCAGCATAGATGAAGCCCTCCTCATTTTCGAAGAAGAATGCATTGTTGGAATCTTCCACTTCAGCGCGTATGCGGCTGAACCAGTCGGTGATGGCTGCTACTGTATCTAGAGTATCAGACATCCAATCATCACCTTCTCGGGCCTCTGCATGATTGAAACCTTGGATGATGTCTGGGTGCCCTTGGCCGACACACCACTCGATGAATTCAAGCCAAGCCCAATCATTGTGAGGGCCTAGTTGATGGTGGATTTGGAAAGGATGAGGGCGTCCATTGAGGCCCCTAGGACCCCACTGAGCGTTGTGATTCTGCCGAGCAATTCCCTCAAGCGCTGCCCGAGTTTCCTCAAGGAGTTCGGGATCATCGTGAACCAGAGTTCTAGCCCATTCAGGAAAATTACTCGTGCGTGCGCGCGAATATTCAACCCACGGCTCACATATATCGCAAAGGGCGGTTCCGATGACGTCGTCGTTATCGGCCTTTGACCAAGACATCTTGGTTGAGTCGTAGGTTAGTTGGCAACTTTTGCAAGTCAATTCAGCAGTTGAGTATTCGTCTGGCATTTTATCACCCACGTGTGGAGACACTTCAGTCCTCACCCCCCGTATCTGGGGCAAACTTGCAGAACAGTTTCTCTGGGGCCTCCTCAAAGTATAGGAAGAGAGCAGGGCAAAGCCAACCCTCCATGTCTAGGGTCTCACTACGGTACCACCAGCCGCCGAACTCCTCGCGCGTGCGGAGCAGTTCAAGCGTAGCTCCAGGGAATTGCTGGGCTGAGAAAATCAGTGCAAATCCCTCTTCGGCTTCTTCGATTGGACTGGTCATCACATCGATGATGTCGTCCGCACCCTCTACGAATGGTTCTCGCACAAGGTTCGTGTTTTCGTCATCAAATACCCAGGTTCCTGCGAACTTGTATGGCTTGATGATGCGGATTGAGTTCCGCTCACTCTCGTTGTCAGTTGTGTTGTTGTTTGTTGGCGTATTCATTTCGTCACCATATATGGCGACAAAATTTGGTGCTATGCACCATTTTCAACCGATGATATATTCCGAATTGAGAATCTCATCGACATCGAATGCATCGATTGGAACTTCAAATTCACCGCCTTCAACGTCTGCCAGAGTTCGATTGGAATAGATCTCATGGAATGTTTCGCGGACCACTCGCACCAAGGCATCTGTGTCCGAGGGGTGAACTCCAAAACAATCGTGGACCGCCCAGAAATCACGGATTCCATGCTCTGAAAACATCTTGTTCACAACCATCGCCATATGAGCTGCATCCATCGAATGGATGTAATTTGGTGTGATTTTGATTTGCATTCTCTGGAGTGTTTTGGCGGTTGTGGTTTCTCCATCTACAATCTCTGTCACATTGGGAGAGAATCTGCCCGGATTGTATGAGATACTGACGAGGAGGCGTCTTGCAAGTGAATTGTACATGTTC
>CALCEF010000336.1 GCA_937901365.1 uncultured euryarchaeote
GAACCACGTGAAAGAAAGCCAAGGTGGGTGGATTCCCAAACCTACCTTCCCACAACCCCTCCTCCTCGAGAAATCAGTGCAAGCAATATTGCAGCATGGGGTGCTGACCCTCAGGTAATCGGTTTGCAAAGATTCAGATTAATCGATGAGACACAATCACTTCAACTCGCCAGCGGCTCATGGTTCGGGCAATTGGAAGATTTACAACAAGCCATGTTACCCAACCGTGTACCTGAAGGAAATCTTTGGAGGCTGGGTTCCTTGGCATTGGAGGGCCCCGTCATTAGGATGGATTCTCCCTTGCTTGCTATCGGGTTAGACCGAATGAGTAGGGAAGCATTGTTTGGAGCAGCTTCACCAGGTTCAGTCACCCTTGCACCCAAGGGGAAAATAAGGGCCCAAACCCGAAGCATACCGCTTGATGTTCTTGATGAGTGGATGGAAATTGCACACCCTCGCCTTCGCTCTAGTGAGCGTGTTGAGCGTTTGCGAATATTGCGTGATGCATTGACAACACCAGATGAATCCAGGCAGCGTCGCAAGGTTGATGATGCAACATGGAGGCGTTTCCAAAAACACTGGGGTGATGCGAAATGGTCAACATCACCGCTGAGTAATGGAGATTGGATCGACACGAGTTCTCTCTCTAATCAAGCTGAAAAATCACTCATTGAATGGGCCCTTTCACAACCGTTGTTCGATTTTGTCATCGAAGTTCGTTCACCCAATCAATCGATTTTCCGCACCTCCCGTTTGCCCGACAATGTCAGATTGGTCATTTCCTCCCAATGGCCAAGCCCTCCTTCCGCGAATTGCATTGAACCCCATCCAGTGTTACCATCAATGTGGTCAAGTCTATCATTGCTGGACGGACCTACAATCCCTGTCAATCTCTTGCCGGCAACATCCACTGAAACTCTATCAGACGAAATCATTTGGAATGCCCCGACAAATGCAACAGAAGTTGAATCCGCAAAACAAACTCTAGGTGGGATACCTGAAGGAAGTCCAATTCCAAATCTACAATCGGACGAAAGTGAAGATCGATTACTTCGAGCCGCAGTACTCAGTTATCCATTGGGTGATTCTGAATGGGCCAACAGGATGGAACCAGATTTTCCCTTGGTCTCATGGATTGCCTCGACACCTGCAGATCGTTGGCCGAGATGGGAACGCGTTGGTTCCATGTTGGGTGATGAATGGATTGGTTTGATGAAATCCAGTGATATCCCAAATGAAGCCCTTAGCAAGGCTGCAGTCGATGCTCCAGCGGAATGGTACGACCAACTCGTAGGAGATGTCCGCGCCCGAATCCGGTCTAATCCTGATTTGGCCCATAGTTTACGTCATTCTTCTGAATT
>CALCEF010000337.1 GCA_937901365.1 uncultured euryarchaeote
AGGATTACTGGCTCCCAAAGATCAGGGTCTCCACTCGGTGGATACTTGTCATTCAAAATCGTCGCATTGGGTCCGATGAAAACATTAGAACCAAGGCAGGATAAATCTGCGACATAGGCACCCCCTTGGATTCTTGTTCCATCACCCAATGTTGTATTTCTACCGACATGAGCAAGGCATCCTATGCTAACTTCCGAACCGATTTGGCAGTCTTTGCCAATATAGCAAGGAGCCCAAGCGACCGAGCCGTCGGGCAGGTCGATTCGTTCTCCTCCAGCCATTGTTTTCACTCCAATTCAAGGTGGGCTAGGATTCGATCGACGTGTCCTTTTGCTTTGACACCATATTTTGCCATAGACAGAGTTCCATCTGCTTCGATGACAAAAGTGGAACGTGAGATTCCCATGTATGTTCGACCGTAGTTTTTCTTCTCCCTCCATACACCGTAGAGTTCCAGCAGTTCTCCATCAGGGTCCAATAACAGCGGGAAGTTCAATTGTTGTTTTTCAGTGAAGTTCTGATGTGACTTTGCGCTATCTTTTGAGACACCCAATACGACTACATTCGCAGAACTCAAAGTGCCCATATTGTCTCGAAAGTCACAGGCTTGCGTCGTACATCCAGGTGTGGAGTCCTTTGGATAGAAGTACAGTACTACGCGCTTTCCTTCTGCGAGTATGTCGCTCAAATTCCAAACATTCCCTGCGCTATCCTCAGCAGAAAATGTTGGTGCATTCATCCCGTCTTCCAATGTTATTTCATTGCCCATGCAACAGCGAATCAATTCCTGCATTCAAACCCGACGATTGCTACCGCTCTCAATCATTGAACGCAAACGAACGGATGACGGCTTTTTCGGAGGCTCACTAAACCCAAAACACGCATCGACTTCAAACTTGGATACGACTCCCAAATCTTCTCCTTCATATGATGCCTCTGCGTGGTTGATCGATGACAAATTGTAGATACAATACCATTCTCGTAAACCATTGCATGTCAGTCCGTGTGTTTTAGTGCCAAAAACAGCACCTGCGACCCATTGCTCGATGGTTGAGATGATCCATTTGGGACGACTGAAGGGAATGCCTATTCCACGTTTCCATTCGAAAGAAACGTTGAGAGAATCCGCCACAATATCGATCCCTCTTCGTTGCCTGTTGACATCGATTGGGACGATGTGAACTTCCTCAAAGTTGTATAATGCAGATACATAATCAGCGTGCTCTTCACTTGGAGATAACAGAACGCGAGTCCCATCCGGCTTGGCCCACATCACATTGGTGAATGGCCCGAGTGGAGATTTTTTCCAATCGCCTACGACGATTCGGTTCCCACTGGAAAATCCGCAAGAAGAAATTCTTCCATCGAAGATATCCATTGGTTAGCCCCGCGTTTCTTCTCTGATTCGTTTTTTTGTCGCGGCCCACGAACAAATTTGGCATTCAGCCAGATCGTGATTTCTGGCTGGACAGTATTCTCTCCCGAAGAAGATAATCTGCAAATGACGCGTATTCCACGTTTCTTTAGGCCAGAGTTGTTTCAGATCTCTCTCGGTTTGCTCGACATTTTTTGCCTTGGACAAACCCCAACGCGCCGCCAAGCGATGAATGTGAGTATCAACGGGGAAAGCAGGAATTCCATACCACTGCGCCATGACAACACTCGCAGTTTTGTGACCAACTCCAGCGAGACTTTCGAGATAGTCCCAATCGGGTCGCATCCCTTCACCTTCGACAAGTTGCTCAGCCATCCTTCGCAAATTCTTGGCCTTGGTTGGTGCCAAACCGATTTCCCGAATCAATGTTTGAATTTCATCAACTTCCAGATTGACCATCTCTTCGGGAGTGTTTGCTTTCTCAAAGAGAGCTGGTGTAACCTGGTTGACCTTTTTGTCAGTTGTTTGAGCCGAAAGCATGACCGCAACCAG
Source organism: uncultured euryarchaeote (assembly GCA_937901365.1). Lineage (GTDB taxonomy): Archaea > Thermoplasmatota > Poseidoniia > Poseidoniales > Thalassarchaeaceae > MGIIb-P. The sequence goes on from CALCEF010000337.1 coordinate 1,928, forward strand.
TAGTGTGTAAGCGCTTGTGTGACTCAATGGAACAGGGGTCTCTGGATACAATTCATCGAGAATTTCACCAATTTTCAGCGCCTTTTCGGCCCGATTCATGTTTCCATCTCCACATCCTGCTCACCTCGAATACCCAACCAGATTCCGATGGCGATACAACCGAAGAAGGGACCATAACACGGAATAGACATCCATCCTGACCAAGTTTCTGGTTTTCCAACTAAAATCCAAGCACACAGTGATAGAATCGCTCCGGGGAACATCGCAAAAAGGCCGAATGTGATTGCTTTTCCAACACCCATTATTCCTCACCCTTCGCGACCTTGAGTCCCTTTTGAATCTGCAATTCTGCCCACCATATTCCAGCCAGTGCAGCAACGGAGAGCCCAATCATCAATCCCACAGGTGATCTGTCGGCACCTGTTCCATACCAGAGGAAGAGGAAGATGAACCCAGCAATGGCCAACAATCCAAGGCGCAAAATGAGTGCTACAATTTGAGGCCGCATGCAATCACCAGAGTAACTGTTCCAAGTCCGAGCCGCTACGGCAGTTGAGGATATCGGCCTCTTCCAGCCAACCTTTTCTTGCGATTTGCGCACCAAACCAGACATCTTTCAGACCCTGTGTACTGTGCGCATCTGGGTTGATTGAAATTGGTACGCCCAACTCTTTCGCGTATCGACAATAGCGCCAATCCAAATCCAATCGGTATGGACTTGCATTGATTTCGACCACTTTGAGTTGCCCTTCTGCATTGAGTTCACCCATCCTTCGCAGGACGGCGTGGAGATCAACAGCAAAGCCATCCCGCCCCCCCAGAATCCGTCCAGTAGGGTGGCCGAGAATTGTGAACGACGGATCTTCAATCGCCTTGATGAGGGCTTCAGTATTCACATCCTCATCACGTTTCATCCATGTTGGTAACTGATGTACACTTCCCACGACATGATCCAACACGCTCCGTTCCTCATCCGTGTAGTCCAGACTTCCATCTGGTAGAATATCGCATTCATTTCCATGGAACAAGCGGAAGTCAATGCCCTTGTCAGACCAGTTTTCATTCATGGACCTGATTTCAGCAGATTGTGCAACCAGTTGTTCTGGACTGAGCCCACTCGCAATTTGGAGGACTTGGCTGTGGTCAGCAATTCCTAGAAACTCCCAGCCCAAGTTCTGTGCCGCTTCCGCCATTTGGCCGAGAGTAGCCGTCCCATCTGAAGCAGTGGTGTGATTATGGAACGAACCCTTCAGCATAGATGCCTCCATCAGGGTCGGTAAATTACCTGTGTCAGCTGCTTCAATTTCTCCCGAATCTTCTCGCAGTTCAGGCGGAACCCATTGTAATTCCAAGTGTTCATAAATTTCAGATTCTTTTTCGGCAGGGAGAGAATATTCAGCCGCCTCTATGCCCTTTAGGTCGCCCACTGCATCTAGGGGGAATAATCCGAATTCATTGAGACGCAATCCTCGATCTAGAGCACGTTGCCGCATGCGGACGTTGTGTTCCTTTGAGCCGGTGAAGTAAGCCAATGTGTAGGCAAAGACATGTGGAGGGACAAGACGTACTTGGGCATCGATGGTAGTATTGGATGCCATTTCTTCATACGCATCTCCACCCAACGCCTCAAGCACCCCTCCATCAAGGCCTGATTCCATGACCTCGTCGGAGAAGAATTCGGTGCCGAGGATGATGCTGACTTTCGATGACCCCGCCCCCTTGACATCAGCAATTCCAGGGAGTGAAACAATTTGTTCTGTGACCGTTTCCACATCTTCGGGTAATACAGCTGCGACGATGTCTAGGTCGCCAATCGTTTCTTTTCGTCGGCGTGTTGAACCTGCAAGTTGTGCCCGAGAAACGCCATCCATCGAAGAGATTCTCGTTTCCAATGCCTCTCCGTAGAGTATGCCTACATCCAGTCGCCTCCGGCCGGAGAATCGCTTGAGTAACTCAATACCATCCAGCACTTTCTGCTCTGATTTTTCCCCCATGCGATCCAATTCTCGAAGATGCCCACTTTCACCTGCCACTTTCAGTTGCGCAATCGAATCGATGCCCAACTCATCATGGAATTGCTTGATGCGTTTGGGACCAAGACCTGGAATGGCCAACATTTCGATGAGTCCTGCTGGGACGCTCGTGTACAGGTCACCAATATCGCCCCAAGTGCCTTCGGTGAGCGCCTCGTTAATCAATCCGGCAATCCCTTTCCCAATCCCCTTGACATCTGTCAGACGTCCTTCTGATGTCACAGTCCACAGATCCTCTTCAAGCGCCCCAAGTGTTCTAGAAGCGTTCTGATAGGAACGAACACGGAATGGATTCGCTCCCTTCAACTCTAGCAGAACGCCGACTTGTTCTAGGACCATTACGACATTTGACTTTGAATGGTAAGGGGGTCCATTACGGCGAGGGCGAGGAAGACTCCAACCTGCAACCTTCACCATGAAGGTCAAGAATACACGGACGTTCTTGACTCTTGGCACAGGCTGAAGAGCCTCCTCCTCATGGAAGCCCCATGGAGTCTGTTGAAACACTCAGCCAACTGCTCTGTGCTTCCACTCTGATGCTATGGGTTCTGATTGGGACATTTTCTCGCACTGATGAGTCGGAAAATCGCGCACAATGGGCGATGTTCTTTCTCTCCCTATCGGCAACGGCATCCCTCATCATTCTCGATGTTTCAGGTGGTAGCCTATGGGGTTCGACCTATCTGCCCAAACCATTGGCAGTGCTGTGCCTTGCATTCGCTTTTTTGGCCCGTCTCAACCTCAAAGGTCGCAGTATCTCGCAAGGGATGAACCCCCATCAAATTATGAAGGAAAATCGAGAAGTTGATGAAGACTAATCACTCATTCCGACGGATGATGAACTCAGGACTTTCAGGGATTGTGTGTTCAATGTGGTGTTCGTGTTCCCCACCTCTTCGAATCTCATCGAATCGTGCTTCGGTTTGCTGATCGGTCGTCTGTTTTTGTTCCATATTCTTGTGCCATGCACGTCGCGCGCGGGATACTCGGAGAATACCAATAAGGCAAAAACTGCCGATGAGTACGATGAGTCCTGCCTGCATGCTGCTAAAATTCCATGGTGTGTGTTCAGTAAGCCAATCGGCTAAATCATCTAGCAAACGGTAGACGAAAGAAAGATCGGGGGGGCTGCCAGATTCGCTCTGACTGTTCATCCCAGACCATTCATCACCAGTGACTTCAATCGGTAAATCCACGGTGTGACTAGCCGAACTGTTCGCCCGAGCAAAAACTTGCAACTGGGCCATCGCAATTCCTTCAGATAGTCCAGATAACGTGACTTTCAGTTCGAGAACTTCACCCGAATTGATGTCATAATATGCAGGATCAAACTCATCACGTAGGTGAGTATCATCTTCGACATAGATGAGTACATTCAATGAAACCGGACCTTCATTGCCAATCGTACAGGTGAATGTCACAGGTTCGCCCAAGTCAAGTGTTGCAACGGGGGGGTCACATCCAGCTGAAAATACGGGGTCGTGTATGTCCGGGTTGTTTGGATAGGCGTCCGCTCCATCCCATACCGTGAAATTCTCAGTCGGGTCATCATATCCGTCACCATCAGTATCCTGTGCTGAGGCGAGTGGTGCGAGTATTAGTACAAGAAAGACGGCGAAAATAGGCCGCCGCAAGGGATTCACTCCTCGGACTTGAGTTTGTCATCGATGAAGGCACGCATGTATTCGGGTAATTCGCCATTGACGAATACGACATCGTTGACTTCCTCCAATTTCATCAGCGCGTAATAGATTTGCATGGCAGTCATCGGTGTACTACTACACCCTGTACAACCTCCTTCCAACCCAATCATGATGATTCCATCCGTCGTATCGATGACATTGACCACGCCATCATGCGCATCCAAGACGGCCTGAACAGGCCCGACGTTTTCCAGAATCAACTGTTTGTCAACCTCTGCCATAGTGAGGTGGAAGAGGCGGAGGGCTTTCAACCCGTTCCCCCTTACGGGCACCATGACGCGGGTAGTCCTCCTCGATCTTTTGGTGGAGCGGCCGGCCTTCGGACAAGGTGGTAATGCCGAAATCATGGCACCATTTGCTCCTGCAGAATGTCTCTTACTAACCCCTCAACTAGAGAGTCGTGAAGCCTATCGCTCAGAGTGGGAATCAAATGGAATCACCTATCGTCGCATCGACACTCCTGATTCAATTGAGGAACTAAGCCCAGACGCAGTCATTTGTTCAGGTTCTCGAGCCAATGTCAGTATGTGGGAGCCCTGGATGGATGAAGCCGCGAGGGTTTTACAACAAGCGGTAACGGCAAACATCCCCGTTCTCGGGATCTGCTTCGGACATCAGTTGCTGTGCAAAACACTCGGTGGCGAAGTCAAGAGATCAAAGAGTCGAACAGATACCGTCTCTCCCCTTTTCTCGGTAGGGATGGATACGTTGTTGTCCCCTATTCAGATGGGGTTGTTTACCCATCAAGATCAAGTCACAAAATTGCCACCAGGTACTCGACGAATCATTTCGACAAAACATTGTGAAAATGCGGGTATGCGTGTTGCAGGGAAACCCGTTTGGGGGGTTCAGTTTCACCCCGAAGCCAGTCGAACGGTTATCGAACAAGCACATGCGGACGGCGATATGAGCGATGCAGAGTTGGCCGCTTTCGAGACGGAACACGATGGTGACCACTTGTTGACCGCTTTCGCTCAACTTTGCATGCCTTGAAATGGCCCTTTAGGGCCATATTGACTTCCTTCTAGTATTATATGGGGGCCGTCGGTCGGCCGCCCAACCAGAGGTATATCCATGGACGGAGAACAAGTTGGAATGATTGGAATAGGCGCGGGTCTTTTTGGACTCGTCATCGCCTTTATGCTATACAGAAAAGTGGACTCGATTGAGATCAAAAATGAAACAGTGGCCAAAATCACCGGCCGAATTCAAGACGGTGCGATGGCATTCTTGTTTGCAGAATACAAGATGCTGTCAATGTTCATCGCAGCAGTAGCCGCTTTACTGTTCATAGGTGGAGAAGAGAATGGCCTCGGAATGGAGACCATGATCGCCTTCATCATCGGTGCAATGTGTAGCGTTGCAGCCGGATTCTCCGGTATGCGTTCCGCAACTAGCGCCAATGGCCGCACCGCTCAGGCCGCTGCAGACGGAGGTCAAGCAGAGGCACTGACCACATCCTACAACGGAGGTGCCGTGATGGGCCTCGCTGTTGGTGGATTGGGTCTAGCAGGTATTTCCCTAATGTACTACTTCACTCAAACTGAATTCTTGACAGTCGAGAACATCGCTGGCTTCGGAATGGGTGCTTCTTCCATCGCACTCTTCGCGCGTGTGGGTGGCGGTATTTACACAAAGGCAGCCGATGTAGGTGCAGATCTCGTCGGTAAGGTTGAGGCTGGAATCCCTGAGGATGATCCTCGCAACCCAGGAGTCATCGCAGACAACGTCGGCGACAACGTGGGTGACGTTGCTGGAATGGGTGCAGATATCTTCGAATCATTCGTTGGTAGCATCATTGCCGCTATGGTCATCGCAGCAGCCAGTGCTGGACTTGGTGATGACTACCTGATGGTCCCAATCGTTCTCGCAATCGTCGGTTACATCGCATCGATTATCGGTGTCTTCTCGATTAACGCAATGAAGAACATGGATGCAGGTGCTGCTCTACGAAATACGACTTTCATCGGTGCTGCTTTATTCATCGGCGGCGGTTATTTCGCTCTCGATTATCTTGAACTCGACACCACGGTCATCCAAGCTGTAGCCATCGGTTCAGTTGTTGGAATCCTAATCGGGCTAGTGACTGAATACTACACCGGAATTGAGGACGTCTTTGGAATCAAGGTCAAAGCCATTCCATACATTGGTGAGGCGAGCAAGACAGGTAGTGCAACCAACGCTATCGCAGGTCTAGCGGTTGGAATGCAATCGGTTTTCGTCCCCGTCCTTTTGATGGCGGCTGGTATCTTTGGTGCCAACCACGTCATGGGTGGAGGCGAGGCAGGTCTCTACGGTATCGCAATGGCAGCCATGGGTATGCTAGGTACAGTAGGTGTCACCATGACGGTTGACGCATACGGGCCCGTTGCAGACAACGCGGGTGGAATCGCGGAGATGTCAGGTCTTGGAAAGGAAGTACGTGACATTACTGACGGTCTGGACTCGATCGGAAACACAACCGCTGCGATTGGCAAAGGCTTCGCAATCGGTAGTGCTGCTCTGACCGCTCTGGCACTCTTTGCAGCATTCAAGACCAGCGCTGGCCTTGAAGCAGCAGACCTCAGTCTAACCGAACCAATGGTCGTCATCGGCCTACTTCTCGGTGCGGCTCTTCCATTCGTTGTGGCAGCCATGACGATGAAGTCAGTTGGCCGTGCAGCAGAAGATATGATTACCGAAATCCGCCGTCAATTCAAGGAAATCGATGGTCTACTGGAAGGGCGAGAAGGCGTTGAGCCAGACAGTGCAACTTGTGTGGACATCTCCACCAAGGCTGCTCTACGTGAAATGATTATGCCTGGCGTCGTCGCGGTCGCAAGCCCAGTGATTATCGGCGTTCTACTCGGCAGTGCTGCTCTCGGTGGCACACTCGCTGGTGCAACTGCAACAGGTGTTCTCATGGCTCTGTTCATGGCAAACGCTGGCGGAGCATGGGACAATGCCAAGAAGGCCATTGAGCAAGGTGAAATCCCTGGGGCGGCAAAGGGCGACGACGCCCACAATGCTGCTGTAGTTGGCGACACCATCGGAGACCCCTTCAAGGATACAAGCGGT
>CALCEF010000338.1 GCA_937901365.1 uncultured euryarchaeote
CTCCCCATGTTGCGATTCCGCGAGGCCAATCTGCTGAATTGGCAAGATTACCGCCACTGAATGCACTGACACTCTTACTTTGATGCGAAGAAGCAGTGCAGGTCACCATGCAAAGTCCATGCAACCACAACCAACGATCCCAGCGTGTTGCTGGAGGTCCGACATCAACCATCTCGGCGAGAGTTTGGAATCTGGTACCGCCGGTATACGCACCGGCAACATTGAGATTATTGCCGTGGGTTCGAGCATGATTGACCCAAGCCAAGCAAGCCTGATGAATCTCATCAACAAAGGCATCTAAATGGTCATCAGAGGGGGCCAATATCTCTTCGATTAAGCGTCGAACATCATCTGAATCCACATCCCCACTCGATTCCAATCTACGGGCGACAGTGTCGACAAAAATTCGGTTGGACAGTAGGGATGAAAGGACTGTGCGCACAGACCGACGATTCCCAAATCTTCGCGCCAATCGATCTCGGGATTCAATGAGTAACGGTGCGCGTTCGCCGGAAACCCCTGCTGCGACGGCATCGCCTGCTGAACGCAATCTCCAGAGGCCCTCTAGTGCCTGTCCAATCAATACATGTCTTTCAGCATCCCCAACAACATCTTCTGTTGGTCTTTGAGACAAATCCGCCCGCCATGGGGCGATAAGGCGAGACAGGAATGAATCAATTGTTCCAATCGGTGCATCTTCTAGCATTGCTGTGAGTTGATCGATTAGACCCTCGTGTGTAACCCGTGAATCACGACGCTTGCCACCGTCGTCTCGGGTAGGACCTGGTCTCAAACGATTCAATTCATCCCATAGCCGATGGCGCATTTCTTCCGCGGCTCTTGTCGTAAATGTGAGTACGACCACTTCGCTGGGCAAGAGTCCCTGCCACTCGGTCAAATCTTCTCGTTCAGCAAGCCCGATACGTAGAGAGCCTGCTGGAAGAGGGAGTGGACGTGGACCAGGGGGTAACAATCGAGTGGCACGTTGATCGATTGACAAGTAGTGCTCAATCGTACGACCAACGATACTCTGGGTTTTACCAGTACCAGCTCCTGCATCTAGAATCAGATGCATATCAATGGCAAGAGCAAGGCGTTGTCCTACATTCAACTCCATGATGTGTCACCCCCCACAATCGAAGAAAGGCCGCAGGCTTCTTTGACACTGCACCACGTGCATACCCCTTCTTCTGGTGTTGCGTGTACACGTCCAGAATCAGCGGCTTCAGCAACATCAAATGCTGTTGTCAATCTCTCCATCATCCATGCTCTGAAAGGATCGCTATCAGCTTCTTCGTCCTCGCTGGGGAACCTGTGTGTGTCATGGGTGAGGGTTGTGATGTCACCAACCCCATTGTCCTCCAACAATTCTGCAAATGCTGGACTCACCTCTAGAGAATGGATGGTCGAATTGCCCACTTCGGAAATGCCCACTCCAATCACGAGATCTCCAGGGTGAGATATCTCCCAACACCTTGCATACAAGCCCAGTTGTAATTCATCGAATAGAGCCTTTCTGTGACGCACTCCAATCTTGCTTTTCGACGGTCCATCAACCGACTTAATATCGCGAATCAAGACCAGCCGCTTGGGTTCCCAATCGGATGACTGTGTCCAATCCAATGGTGCAATGGAATCGCTCCCACCCTCTAAATCTGGATTATTGAAAATGTCTACTCGATCAATAAAACCGGTCAGTTTCATTGTTCTTCCATCGGGATGAGGCAGCGTCATTCCATTCAGAGGCCATTCAATCGAAATGGGGATTGAATTGTAGAGGTCAATTTCTGCATTCAACATATTTCCAAGTCGACCAGATGGTGAGACTGATTGCGGAGATGCCAACCAGTCGAGCCATGATTGGCGGGGCATACCAATGAGGTCGTGGCGTCGTTGTGCTGCTGTAGCATCTTCTCTTTCCAACCAAGGTGCATGGATCCCAATATAATCGAGAATATGTACAAACATGTCGTCTACTGAGTGCCCAGAAATAGCGAGGGAAGATGACCCGCTTGAAGGGCGTTCATCACCCTCATCGAGTGAAAACACCTGTTGGAATAATGCGGCTAGAGAACCATGTACGAGATTGCCCCGGATTCTCGCATCGAGATCTTCCTCTTGTTGTTCCATTCTACCGGCATTCAAACGGCGCTCTAGCCAGCCCTGCCGAGGGCATGCTTGCCATCGCTGTAATCGGCTTGCTGACCAGCGTTTCTGTGCAAATGAGGCACCTCCGGTCATGCCATGACGCTCATCGAAAACGGGTAGAGATGTTGTACTAGGTTTCAGTGGCCTTGGATCAATTGCAAGCAATTGGTTGCGACCCGATTTACCGCCCAATACTGGCCAGCTCTCCGACAACCGTGGAGGTGTTTCTCCTGGTGCCCCGCGGTTGCCAGGGATTATCTTCAAATTGCCAGTACCACAGAATCGATCGTGCAATTCCATCCCAAGATATTGTTCTCCCGATTGGATGATCGTTGGTTCTCTTCTCAATCGATCTAGCATCAATTTTGAATCCAGTGGTATGGAGATTGATGAAGGGTGAAGTGGAGGTGAAATTGGTTGACGGAACATGCGCAAGGAGAGTCCCGCACGTTGACGCGTGTCGCGAACACTTCTGCCAGACAAGTGGATATCTGCCCTTCTAATTCCAGACTCCTCAACCATCTCGATCGAGGCGGGCCTCCAAACTAGATGGTGGCCTCGTGTTCGCTCGCCTGAAGCGGTGCTCCAGTCCTTCAAGAAGGAAGGTTTCGAAACCAATTCTGGTGTGTCTGCACCTGAATGATTGGTGAGCCATTCCGCCAGAGGTGTTGCGGGTTGACAGTCATCGTCAAGACCGGTTGCATCGATGAGAATGACTGTGTCAGAGGCATGGATCAAATGGTGGAATGAATGCCTTGCCGAACGTAGTGGAGAATCTGCGCGGCACAAATCCAACTTCCTACAATCTGCTTCTGTCAGCCAAGGTAACTTTTGGGTACGAAGAGGCCAACTAGATGCTGTGAGATGTGTCAAGATGATGATGTCTGCAGAAACACCCAACGCCTCTTTCGGAGTCAATATTCGAATCTGGTCACTGGCTTCTAGCAAATCGGGAGATTGAAGGTCATCCATTAGCCCAATGAAATCCTCAACCCATTGAGTACCATACGCAGATACAGGGTGACCCAAAATCGATTGTGAAGAGCGGAATATATCATGCTCTTCACGCAACAATTGAATTGAGCCGGCATCGCCAATCATCGCTTCAGAATCAAGGTGTTCTACGAGGATTTTGAGCCACTCATCGCCACTTACAGGAGCTTCTGGTAACGGTAAGGGTTGCTTTGTGTAGCAACCCATGGTAAGTTCAGAATCTGCCAATAGGGCCCTCTCTCCGGAACTTAGCAATGGCGATAATCGTGTCAATAGAGATAGAAACCACCACTGAGTGCATTCTGCTTTTTTGCCCGCCTCATCCAACTTCTCCCATGGTGCGGGATGAGGTTCTGAAGCCAAGGCCCGAAGCCAACGAGTCAATGCCCCATATCCGCCCAGAATATGCCATGAGCGAGCGAGAGATTCGATGCGTTGCGAATCCATTTGAGGATTCCAGTCCTCGTGTACAGGGTGTTTTTCTGCCAGCAACCACTCGTCAACAAATTGTAAACTCTGTTGTGCACCCAAACCACGAATACGTGACATCGACCATGCTTCTGAGCCCATTCCAATCGATGCTATTTCCGCAATCCAGTGGATCGATGGTGATGATTTGAGCAAGGTTGGTTGTTGTGGAGGCCGTAAACCGATTTCGGTGAGAGAACGTCTCCATGCTTCGATTCGATCATCCTTGCCCGGGTCGACGATGACGATATTGGATTCACTTGTGACTGATTCAGTCCAATCTCGCAGAACTTCAATTGTTGCAGGTATATCCAAGCCATTTGTGGGTACCAAAAGGCGCGAAATTGAGTGTTCACAAGGTTCAGGTTTCCATATGTCATGACCGTTCAACCAATCTGGAATGTTATCTGTTGTACAGGGATGCACATCCTCAAGAATAGCTCCATGCAGCCCCAATCGGTGGTTGCCAATAGGAGCCTCGCCGTGCTGGCACAATTGATGTAAATCACTGAAGCGATTCAAATTCAACAACATTCGTCGATCACTTTTCGAAAGTGTAGGCAATTGATTCATCAATACGATACCGGCGATTCCAGTCAAAGTGAAAGGGCTGGACTCCTGAGTTTCAAGAGCCTCAATAATCTGGCGTCTGTGCAACAATGGATGCATACCATTCATTTTTCGAGCCATACGATTTGCAATGTCGATAAATGAATCAATACCGGGTCCATCCCACCCTCCATCGCCCTCAACATCAAACTCCTGAAGCAATCTTGACAACGCTCGGGTTCGGCCCTCTCCCCAACGGTGTTCAGGGGTCGGATGCAACAATGGAAATTCTCCATTGTTGGCTGCCAATACACATTCCGTGTGAAGCAATCGCTGGCCTGTGGCATTGAGAGGGAGGAGGCGAGGCAATCGCAAATCCGCTTGCAATGACTTCCACAATGAGGCGAGAGTGTGATGTCTTGAGCGATCGATAGGGCCGATATTGGCTGATTCTAATTTCGATAATATCTCAGCCCTTGCGGCATCTGAGGAATGGATTACAAGCAACGGTTTCTGGCTGGGATCGAGAACTTGTTCACGCAATTGCTGGAATAGCCAATCGGGAAACTGACCAGGTGGAATATGTTCCAAAGTCAATGTGAAACCCATGTTGGATACCCCGGGAGCGTTGTAGGTTCTCGCGGGGGTTCTTGAAGCATTGGAATGAATTACTCTCGACGGGCCAATGCCGCAGCACCTAGCGCGATGAGACCAAGGGGTGCGAGGAAGCCTGGTAGTAACCCATCGTTACCGTCCTCATCGTCTGGAGTTCCACAGCAATCAGGCTCGACCTGACGCCATTCGTGAACGACCACCAATGCAAGGTCATCTCCATCGTAGGCAGCTGGGAGTGTGATGGCTTGTTCACCATTCCATCCTGTGCCATCCTCATTAGCATCGAGATCGATGACGGCTCGAACGATGTCGTCATAGTGTTCCAATCCATTACCGCCGTCAGGGAAATAGCCAGAATGTTCGACAACCATCAATCGATGTGTCCAAGACATTCCCTCTGGCTCAACGGGATTCTTGTCGAATTTCCAGGTCAGTGTACCAGAACTGTTGTCGCCAGTCCAAGTGAAATTTGATTCGACACCATTCCATGACCGATACTCATGTTTGTCAGCAAACATCCCAGCATAATCTGATTCCAGTGATTCGCCATTGGGCACACTACCGGCCACAAATCGATAGCCGTCAAAGACGACTGTAGGGGCGGCCCGCTCCAATCCATTTGCAACACTTGCACTGGTTTCACCATACAGTTCAATCCAGCGTTCATCTCCTGCCTGGGAACCAAATGGATCCTGTGATTCCCCGATGTAGCGATGATGGACCAAGACTGTGGCATCTTGGCCCTCAAGTGCATCCATCAATGCATGTTCAGAATCCACACAATTTTCACACCACGTTGCAGTGTATACCTCAACAACTTGGTTTGCAGTCATGTCACCTTCGACAGACAGTGTGGTTGAATTGTTGGATATTCCTGCCAAATCAATCATCTGGCCTCCTAGAATCCCCTGATTGGCAATCGTGATTGGGGCACCTGCTTGAACTGGGGTAGGCAATAGCAGTGCAGCGAACAAAAGCAAGGTCAGGAACTTGCGCATGGATGGGCTACGCCCATCCCATCTCTAAATCATGCGGCTCAAAGTGCAGCGAATGCTGCAATGGTCCGCTCGATGTCTTCATCGGTAATGTGGAGGTGGATTACTGCACGTACGGCTGTGGGTCCAACATCGAGTACATCGACGCCATGTTCTGCCAATCCAGCCATGATTTGTTGTGCGCCTAATTCACCATCAACGTAGACCATGTTGGTCTGTACGCTATCGAGGTCGACTGTGAATCCATCCATGGCGTTGACCGCTTCTGCCAATCGGCGTGCGCGGGCATGATCCTCAGCCAAGCGTTCAACATGGTTTTCCAAGGCATACAGTCCACCGGCAGCGATGACGCCTGCCTGTCGCATACCTCCGCCGAACATCTTGCGCCATCGATGAGCGCGTGCGATGAACTCTGAGGACCCGACAAGGACGCTGCCGACCGGTGCACCCAAGCCCTTGGACAAACAGATGGAAATTGAATCAAAATCACGAACCATGCGAGCAGCGTCGGTACCTGTGGCGATCACTGCATTGAACAGGCGCGCCCCATCGATGTGGGCCGCGCAGCCATTGTCATGTGCAATCTTTGCAATGGCGTCCAGTGTCTCTTGTGGGTAACATGTTCCGCCTCCTCTGTTTGCTGTATTTTCGACGCAAACAAGTGAACCATCTGGATAGTGTGCAAGACTGCCTTCGGCCTTTCGAATGGCCTTGGCAACATCGTCAGGATTCATGATGCCTCGAACCGCATCCACCAATGCGACTGAGCAACCGGAAAGGGCAGCATATCCTCCGCCCTCATACTGGTACACGTGAGAGGTTGTCTCGGTGACAATTTCGTCACCTGGTGATGTGTGAGCGCGAATGGCGACAGCGTTTGACATGGTCCCGCTGGGGACAAACAGTGCGGCTTCCTTACCCAACAGATCTGCGAGGTGATTCTGCAGGGCCTGCACCGTTGGGTCATCGCCAAGAACATCGTCACCCACATCAGCAGCCTCCATTGCAGCACGCATGGCTGCAGTAGGCTGGGTCACCGTGTCGCTGCGAAGGTCAACACGGTCAGATGGGTGTTCGCGCATGATTTCCCGTATACCTCTGACATAAAGCAGTTTCAGGTTGTCTGAAATTGTAAGAATGGCAAGGCGAGAACCTCAAGAACGGTTTGATTGTGAGGAGACCATGGGAGGCAAAGTGGAGTCATTTCTCTCCGACAATTGCCCACCGATGGGAATCTATGAGACGCTCTACGCATTCAGAGATTCATTTGGACAATTCATGGGTACAGAAGGCACACACCCTTGGTCACAAGGATTCCCTCTAACAACTCCGCTTGAGAAATTCGGAGGCCCCTCTCTGCCATCCAGTGTCGATGTGACCCCGGAAGATCGCTTCTATCCCAAAGCGTGGGGGCATCCAGCGCTGCGCGAAGCGATTGTCGACTACTACAACTCGCGATATGGATCCACAATCACTCCCGAGAACGTCATGATCTTCGCAGGAGGACGGCCAGGAATCTACACCGTGATGGCCTTCCTGAAAGAGCATGTTCAGGTGAGCATTGGGAACATCGAATGGCCCGCATATCTCGACATCATGGAGCAGACCAATACCAAATATCAAATCGTTCCATTCACCAAGGAGAATAACTTCCATCCGAGCAATGCTTCCTACTATGACCGTACAGGACTTGACCCTGATACGTGCATGATGCCCGTCATCTCAAACCCTCAGAATCCATCTGGCCAAACCCGTTCTGGTGAGGAGTTGCGAGAACTCATCGAGATGGCTGAGCAGCCAGGGAATGGTATTCTTCTCGACGAGGCGTACGAAATGTTCCATTCACCATCCGTGAGCGGAATCGAATTTGTTCAAGATCTCGACAACAGCAATGTGTTCATCGCGGGCGCCTGCACGAAAGGACTCCAATCGCCCGGAATCCGCATCGGATGGATGATTGCCAGCAAAACCAACATTGAGACGATGGCGAACTACTCCAGCTTCGGCATGGGTGGTGTGAGTCATCCCTCGCAGCACTACGCCGTTAAACTCCTAGAACCGAATCGTGTCAAGCAAGCACGCAAAGCCGTTGAGGAACACTACAACTGGCAACGCGAACGATACGGGAAAGCGTTCGAAGAAATGGGACTCGGTGTGTATACGGGTAACGGTGGATTCTACCATTGGTTGGAACTTCCAGAAGGAATGACCAGTGGCGAACTCAACAAGCGACTCTTCAAGCGGGGGGCTGCAATCCTCTGTGCTTCCGATTGCGATATGGCTCGACCACACTCAAAGGATCCCAGTTATGTGACCCCGTATGAGCGGTTTTTCCGGTTCTCTTTCGGGCCGCTATTGCCAGAGACTTTTGAATCTGATATTCAACTCTTCAAAGAAGTGTTTGATGATTATAGGCTTGAGATACAGGGGGCCTAATATGAAGTTCCACATCTCTGGAAAAATTGGAGTCCCCATTGGAATTGCCCTGCTGCTCCTTGGAGGCGGAATCATGGTTTCTGCATTCGGGTACATCGAAGATTCTGAAGACCTTGAGAGATTCATGAGTGAACCCGGTACAGAATTTGTCGAAGAATTCGTCGATGATGGAGAGGATGGAGATGTGGGTTGGCGATCTGCGGGTTGGTATTTGATGATTCAAGGAGAATACTACGTTGACAACAACGATGACAACATCATCGATGCTTGTGATGGATTGAACATCACCATCACAGATTCGCAAGGTAACGATATGAATTCTACCTCGGGGACCATCTACTGTGAACTCAATGATAATAGAAAAATGGCTGGTCTAGACGACGACTACGTCGATATGAATGATGGATGGATGATTGTTGGAATCGTTTGCGATGCCTGGGACGATGCCGAAATGAATGGGTATTGGGAAACTACGAATGATGAAGATGGTGCAGAAAGCGAAAAATGGGTTGAAACGGCTGAAAGTGATCGCTGCATTATTGGGGAAGAGTACACCATTTCAAGCAATCAAGAAATGATTTTGTTCGACCGCCATTCACAAGAAGAATTGGAAGATAAAGGATTCTGGAGGCTCTTTTGTGGAGGTTGCTGTACATGTCTTGCACTAATCTTGGTCGTTCTGAGTGTCATATCTGGATTTGCGATGAATCCTGCGACCTCAGCATTTACGACGATGGAATTGGGTGGCGCAAGCCCGGCTCCAGTATCTGGAGAAGGTACAACAGTACCGGGAGCCTCCCCGGGCGCTGTCTTTGGAGCAGGACCTGCGACTCAACCATCACCGGTGCCTCTTGCAGAAGAAAGCGGAGATGAGCCCGTTGAATCTACTGCGGACGCCTTGAAGAAACAATTCCTAGCGGCTGCCGATAAAATCACTGAATCAGAAGAACCCGAAAAGGAATGATTCAGGCTGCTTCGTAGATTCCAAAACCCGAAAGGGGTGGTGTGTAAACGTGGAGATTGATGAGGTCACCATCTGTATCATTGGAGATGCGATGGATGTCAGGTTCGTCCGCAGCGCAGACTTCACCCGGTGTGTAGTCACGAACTGCTGAAGGCACCGCGCGGCCATTCTCATCGGTCTTGTAGATGGTCTCAGTTGAGGTGCCTTCTACGATTAGGAATGCGCAATCCGAACCTTTGTGATCGTGGATGGGTGTGGTTTGTCCTGCTCTCCAAGTGATGGCAACCATCTCGTAATGCTCGGTCTTCTTGATGATATTGCGCTGATAACCATCATCTTCAGTGTAGACAATATGTTCCTTGAGCGCTTCAAGATTCAACGGCATGGACTCCAGTCGCGAGCCCACTTCAGAAAGACCCGGGCGGTCATTGATTGAATCCAACCAATCAATCATGTCTGCTACACCCTTGCAGCAAGCGATCAGGTCATCGCGATTCTCATCGCTCAGAGTGACGACCGCGACCATGTATTGCGGATGGTGGAGGGGAACATAGAGTTGACCACTCCGAATTACTGTGTCAATAAACGGTGGAAATGGTGTACTCCGGCCTCTTTTGTGGGTGAATAGCGACCGCGTTCATAGGCGACTGAAGAGACCCCTTTCTGACACCCTTCGACGATAAATTGGTCCTCGGCTTCCACCTTATCGAGGTCACCCCCAGCTCCCTGTCCAAGCATCGAAGCATCGCCAACAAATCCGTGGTAAACGATGCGGGTCTTGTCTGCTGCCTCGGGTATGACCAGATTGACGGAAAGACCCCAGGGATAGAAATTGAGCATCAATCCAGGATACAACCAGAAGTAGTAAGCGGCAATATTCTGACCGAAATCAGGATGTCCTTCTGGAAGATCAAAGGAAGGTTCTCCTTCATTGGCGACTCCAATTTGCAACACACCACCATCAAACAATTCTGTGCTGTACGAATCATAATCGAGAACCTGATGTAAATCACCATGGACAAATGGGATGTGGAAACCCTCGAGATAATTGTCCACATACAACGCCCAATTTGAGTCGATTGTGTATTCTCGATGACGACTAAGGTCGGGTGTGAAGTCTGCGATAGGAAGCCATCCAACCCTTTCCTCGACCGCTGAGATGAATGAGTCAAAATCGGTGGCTGAAATGGTATTGAATAGCAAACCCTTCCATTCTGAGAGAGGGAAGTTGCGGAGGTCATCATCAGGGGTTGGGAAGTTTTCGACCTGTTCGAATTCAGGCATACTTCGAAACCGCCCATCCAAACTGAAGATACGGCCATGATACGGACACTGGAGACGCTTCCCGTCCGATTCCTCGGTGCATACTAGCATCCCTCGATGAGTGCAGACGTTGGATATACAGTGAATCTCTCCATCCAACTGCGTGAGAAGCATTGGTTCCCGGAGAGAGTTGTCGATTGGTTGAGCCGCGGAGAGTTGGTTACGATGGCCGGCAAAATGCCAATGTTCTCCAAATGAAGAAATGATGGAATTGAAGGTATCCAAATCTGTGTAAAAACGCGAGGGGAGGGTCTCTGCCTTGCGAATATCTGGATCAATTATTGCCATTCGATCACCTCAAACTTCGAGGTCCCCTCGAACGAACTTGATGTATCGCTGTTCCTCATTTTCCTCAAAGGGATGGAGTCCGATGTTCTGTTGGTATGCGATTCCGACCCAACTCCCATCAGGGCTGAATACGCTCTCAAAGAAGTCGTGAAGTGCGTGGACATCGCCATTGTCCTCTTCATACTGGGTGACGGTGTGAAGCACTTCGGGGGTGCCATCTGGATTCACTGCTGCAATTTCAAATTGGAACGTATCGTTTTCATGAGGTTCGCGAAGCGCTCCCGAGTAAAGGTACCACTCCTGACCAGCAACATACTGACCTTCGGCGGTGTTGTTGAATGGAATTCCGTAGAAGCTGACCAAAGTCACATTGTCTTCACTAATGCTCACGAATGGATACATGGTGATGCCATCCCAATCTTCAGGGGTAATCTCCCATGATTCCCAAGTCACACCACGATCATACGACATCGCAATTCGAATATCCCACGGCCCAGTAGGTCCATCTGGACAATCAGCCCAAACCACGGCGACGGTTCCCTGGCCGTTGGTTTCGACGAGTGGATATCCTTCTGGTGGGTTTCCATT
>CALCEF010000339.1 GCA_937901365.1 uncultured euryarchaeote
AGGATTGGATTGTTTTCAGTCAGAAAATGTTCGAAGTTCTGAGCGATCGCGTGCAATGGTGGTGCACCATCAACGAGCCCGCAGTCTTCACCACCATGGGTTATGTTCTCGGTGAATTCCCCCCTGGCGCACGTTCTTTCAAGCAAACTCGGGCGGTAGCGACCAACATGATGCGCGCGCACGCGCGTTGTTATCGCGCACTGAAAGCCATGCCAAGAGGGAATGATGTCCAGATTGGCTTGGTCAAGAACATCAACATCTTCGATCCTTACCGACGCTGGAACCTCGTTCATTGGATTCAAGCCAAGATTCTCGACGAGATGTTCAATCGCTGTTGGTTGCGAGGACTCAGAAACGGCAGATTCCGAGCTCCATCCTCACTATTCTCAACCAAGATACCTGGCCTCAAAGGAAGCAGCGATTTCATCGGCGTCAATTACTACACGCATCTATTGGCCACGCCCTTCATGCCGACAACGGTTGAAATCGATCCGTTGATTCGACCTTGGGAAGAGAGGACAGATTTCCGTTATCCGATGTATGCCGAAGGATTGCGCCGCTCTTTCGACATGGTTGCAAACCTCAAGTTGCCCATATTGGTGACCGAAAACGGAGTGGCTGACGATGATGACGACATGCGTCCCGAACACATTCGCCGACATCTTTGGATTACGTCCAAGGCGATTGCTGATGGGATGGATATCCGGGGATTCTATCATTGGAGTTTGATGGACAATTTCGAATGGGCGGAAGGATACACACAACGTTTCGGACTTTACCACGTCAATTTTGAGACCCAAGAGCGCACCCTCAAAGGTAGTGGCCAACTCTACGCTGACATCGTAGAGGCCAACACCTTGCCCCAAGTTGTGATTCTCGCTGGAGGACTGGGGACACGATTGGGTTCGGTGGCAGAAAAGATTCCCAAATCACTGATTGAAGTCAATGGTAAGCCGATGTTGACCCACATTCTCGATTGGATCCATGGTCAAGGGTGCCGCAAGGCACTGGTGTTGACAGGCCATTTGGGTGAAATGTTCGACGGGTTCACGCATAGGGGTGTGTCGTTGACGTTCCATCAGGAATCAGAACCCTTGGGAACAGGTGGTGCATTGTGGAATGCAATTGATCTCTTGGAGGACGAATTCATTCTGTTGTGGGGGGATGATTTCCATCCAAT
>CALCEF010000340.1 GCA_937901365.1 uncultured euryarchaeote
CCCAAGTGCACGTTGCCATAAGTGGTCGATGTTTGCGTTACGACGCCTGCGTGAATTTGGTGGTTGACCGAACACGTGAGGGGTGAGAGTGTTGATTCGACGAGCGGATATCTGGTCGTCATACAAAGAGAGTACCAATGTCACCAGAACATCACCGAAAACAACACTGCTGGCTCCAATTGGATCGATGCAAATCCCAGTTCGCTGACCATCGACTACACGAGAAACTTGGTAGTAAGGAGTGGGTTTTTTTGGAGCAATTGTGTAGGTGTTGCCTGAGCTGCCAATTACTCGAATATTGCCATCAACGAAACTTGCACGATCGCCTAGCTCACTAATCACATCACGCAGGAAGTTGAATGATGTCGCCCACGCATCCGGGACTCTGGCGATGTACTCATCGTCTGACACCAACCATAGGAAGACCATCGTGATGAAGCGGCGTTGCATCTGCAACCCGAAATCTCCACGTAACAAATGCGCGACTTGTATCTTCATCAACGGCTGTCTAGGTAAACGAATAACACCGGCTTCTTCGAGTCGAGAGAGTTCCTCCTCAATGACTGAAGGGGGAAGATTCGGGGTCGTGAATTCAGAGAGTTCAATCGAATGTGATGCGGATAGAATGGAGAGAGCAACGCCCCAGCCCCTCTCACTCAATGGGCCAGAGTAAGCAAAGCCCATGCCGATAGGGTGGGGGTGAGCCTGCAGAAATACCCGTGCGTGACGGCGGTCCGTTTGGAGAGATTCTCTGAATTGCTGACGAAGGTCTGCCAATTCATGGGGTGTCATGTTGGGGTCTGGTTGAATCCAACTCGGAATATGGCGCGTGCGACGTAGTGACATTAGGACCCAAGAGCGGCACACTTCACACAAGTCCAGATTGTGCCTTCGAGAATGTTTGAGCGGGAAAGATGGTGTCCTACAACTGCTGCAAACCTGTTCTGGCTCAGTGCTCTCCAATACACGAACTTGATCCATACGAATTGTGATTGGGATTGGAATCGCCGTGCCAATCAGTTCGACTGTGACCTCTTCCTCATTCTCTGAGACCCGGATAACACGCCCATTTTCGCCCTTGAAAGCCGCAACTTGAATCTCGACGGTGTCGCCTTGATTGACTCTTGTTGTGGCCATTTTTCCAACTCCAATTTTGTGTCTTTATAACCGGATTGAGGGCGCATAAAATCAAGAGGACTGTGCTGCGAACTCACGGCCTTCATTGAGCCGCGTAGGACCCTCTTAAAGCGATGGGTTCAGGCATCGATTTGGAGGGTGTTCTATGACGAAGATGGGAGTTTCAAACCGCAGTGTTTACTGGCAATATTCCCCATCACTCTTCCTCCCCAAAGTAGTCCCCCCACGGAAGATATCCCTCAAATCTAGCCCTGCGTGCATCCCGAAGCGCACGACGGCGCATCGCCCTGCGGCGGACTCTTTCATCACCCCAACCTGGTCTTTCCGAAGGAAGGAGGTCAGGGGTGATGTGGCGTCTCAGAGTGTGGATGTGGGCCGAGGACTCGATATCATCCAGAAGTGCAAGAACCAAACTTGCAATGATGTCGCCCATCGGCATTTCGAGTTCGTGAGGGTCCCCACTTGTGTGGATACATATCGGTGGGGTTCGATCGTTGTCCAATCGTGCATATTGGCGAACCTCAAAGCCGTCTGAACGATCATTCGTTGGGGCAATTCGATACAGATTCTTGCTCGTCGCATCAATGTAAATTCCATCGTCTTCGAATCGGACACGACCCTCGTTTTCTCGAGCGATTTGATGTACCCCTCTAAATGAGGCAGCCCAAGGAACTCGAGGGCATGTCTGAAATTCCCGCTCCACATGTACAGCCCAAATTACCGAAGCTGCGTGGAAACGTTCTGCAGCAATATTGCCCAAATCACCATTGGCAATTCTCGTTACCAATTCGCGAAGTGCGGGGGTGGTGGGAATTCGGGCAGAAGTTGTTTCACGAATCTGATTTAGCCATGGGCCCTTCTGATAGGCATAGGCCATCTCTTCGATTGGACGGTGGTCTAAACCGTGGTATCGGTCAAACAAGAGTTGGGGTAGGATGGCGGTATTGTGGAAGTGCATATCGTGTGCATCTGGGCCAAATAATACTCCATTGACCCAGGTTCCCCATCCATCTTCGATAATCGTGTCATCACCAATTTCGCATTGGTTGATTATCTGGTGGCGAATCCCAGTTACCGATTCCGATGTTCCGATGGTTGATTCTCGCATCTCAATGGCCGTCTTTACGCGCTCAAGTTCGTCGGTCTTACCCAGAATCCACTGCAGAAATTCCAGCCACCCTTCTTCGTTGCGTGGTTGGGGTACTCTGCCAGAAAACCAGTGTCCCTCCCGTCTCTTGGTCGAAGCATTGTCGGTTATCAGATTCCGAATCTCTTGAAAGACATCTGGGGATCGTTGTGTGATTTCCAGCACGCCATACGGAATTTGTTCCGTCCTACGCAGTGAAATTCCGACCCAGGGTGCACATAAATCACACAGAAACATGCTCGATTCGGGGTGCCAAGAGCATTCGTCGTGTTCGCAACTTTCGCACACATCTTCTTCACCATTCCATATCCCAGTATATACCTCATCAAAATCATCTTCGTTGTCATTTTCATTTTCGCCATTCTTGTTTGTCATATATTCTTCAACTCCTATTGCATTAAATTCGGCCTCGCACCGTACTGGACGTCGTTCAAAGCGCCGACATCTACACGCTTTAGGGGCCCTAATGAACCCGTGGGAGGAAACTCATTCCCATTCATCCTGGAACTTGTTAGACCAATCTTCACGATCTTCCATTTCCACTTCAGTCTCTTTGGAGAGACTCCATTCATCGTTGTACTTGATTTGGGACTCTGCGGCCTGGGTCGAAGCCTCAAGCCACTTCATCACTGCATCAAACAATTCTTTCATCCATTTTTCATCGTCTTTCATTTTATCACCTATTCAAAATAGAGGCCTTGCACCTCTTCGAACGTCATTCTCGCGTTGTACGTCTATACGCGCCTGATTCAATTCAGGCTAGCAATCTATCATAGCGTTCTGAATAGAACGGTTCTGAACGGATTGCTGGTTCTCCTGCAGGGAACGGCCCCTGCAGGATGTCGGCTGCATACATGTAGCTCCACCATGCGGATTCAGCGATTCGGCTCTCAGCCTCTGGCCAAGGACCTTCGCGAATCGAGGCGG